>CAXQWT010000097.1:0-9165 GCA_964227855.1 Salipiger bermudensis
ATTTCATTGGTGGGCTCGGAGAGAATCGAACTCTCGATCTTTGCCATGTCAAGGCAACGTCATAACCCCTAGACCACGAGCCCTAGGTAGTCTTCCCACCATAGACGCGTATTTATTCACATCGGTAGAGCATTAGGGTTCTATGAAATGATCTTTGAGATTTTTCCAGTACAACCAGCTTGCGAGCATGTTCCAGCGAAGCGTGTTCGACCGTTGGTCATTTTGATTTCTTTCCCATTCATAATTGGACCATAGGTCTTGCATTTCAGGCAAAAGCCTTCAATCGAAGTCATATCTATCTGGCAGTGAAGAAGATGTATGAACTCTTTGGCCAAAAAAAGTAAGAAATTATACTTTTACCCCCTACTTTGCAGTAGGAAAAGGCGTTTTTTTGACTGCCGGAGTGAATTACTGTAGTAATAAACGATACACTGCGCCTTAGTTCGGTGTGGCAATAAAGAATATTGAATTCTCAATATCAAAGGCAATGTCGTATAACTACCATTATACGACGCATGGAGTCACGATTTATTGTTTGATTTGAATTGATCCAAGAATTGAACCTCATCAACTTCGAAAATCCCTACTAACGGTGGCCCACTCATGAAGGACTCAAGAGGTCCGTGTTCCGAATCAAGCTTTTGACTGACAACCTTGGATATTTCCTTGAGGTGATTTCGTGATTTGTATAATGTTTGAACCAAAAAAAGTGGTTGCCCATCGACTGATCTTGCAGCCCATGCCAAGAGACAACCTTCTTGTCTTCGTTTCAGTTCTTGGTGTGCATTGAGAATTCGAAGAAATCTGGCATCGACCTTTTTTTGAGATGAACAAACAACTGTTTCCAACCAAGCCATGATAATCACTTTTAAATTATATTCCTGCCTTTTGAAATAAATAGTATTCTTAAAGTTTAAACTTAAAATTCAATAAGTTGCCCCTCAAGACATACCGAATGAATTGGTGAACTGGAGGGAGTCATACACCAACTCTCCCAATGCCGGCTGGACAATATATTGAAATTTGCAACTGCTCCTTCTTTGATGACACCATGTTCCAAGCCATCCGTTCGAGGAGTCGATTTTGCTGCTTGTCTGGTCATGCTGTACAAAGCATCGTATGGACTGAGGCCGATTCGCTGAACTGCTAGAGATCCAATAAATGGAAGACTGTTAATGTAACAATTCGGATTAAAATCAGTGGCCATGGTATATGGGATTTGATCTTCGTGTACGCTTGAAATATCGGGCCAATCATCACCATTGCAGTACGGTGTTCCTGGTAAAAATCCAGTCAGTACATTCGCTTCCTTCATTTTGGCTCTGGCCTCCAACGATGTATGATGTGCATGGTCAGCAGTTCTTACTCGCAACTCGGCAGCAAGTTCCCCGCCACCTCCATCTTGGAATTCATCAACATGCATGCGCAAGTCCAGGCCGCCCTGTCTTGATGATCGTAAAATGTCTTCAGATTGTTCGGTGGTGAACCACCCTGGTTCGCAAAAAACATCTGCTGATTCTGCCAATTTAGAATCAAGCACACTTGGAAGCTGTTCTGAAAGAATCTCTTCGGTATACGACGCATATGTGTGTTTAGGCGTAACCGCATGAGCCCCCATCCATGTGGAATGTATTGAAGGTAGAGAATTTTCATTTTTCAATTCACTAACAATCCTTAACAATCGCAATTCATGTTCTGTCGAAAGACCGTATCCGGATTTGGCCTCTACAAATGTTGTACCGTTTTGAAGAGCTTGTTGTAATCTTGCTTTTCCTATTGCGTACAATTGTTCAGAAGAAGCCTCACGAGTGGACTGTACAGTGTTCATTATACCTCCTCCCATTTCTGCAATTTCGGCATAGGATTTTCCTTGCATTCTCAAATTATGTTCGTTAAACCGATCACCAGACCAAATCAAATGGTTGTGACAATCAATCAAACCGGGAATAACTGCACGACCCCCTACATCAATGAATTCTGTTTCAGATGATCTATATTCTTCAATTGAATCTTCAATTTTCTCTATAAGCCCATTGTTTACAATAATACTTTTTCCAATTGATAATGCTTCATCTTCATGCATGGTCTGGAGCGAACCAATGTTGTGGTATATGGTTCGCATGTGGGAGGCTGGAGGTGAGAGTTGAAGAACAATCGCATGTACGGGTGTCTATGCAGGAAGGTAAGTGGACGATTGGTATCGAGTCTACTGCGCATACATTTTCGTTTGGGCTTGTTGATCCAAATGGCATTCCTTTCCCTTCCGTGGGGGATACAATAAAACCCCTTGAAGGAGGTATCCATCCGCGAGAAGCTGCGGATCATCACCGCGATTATGCTGGAGAACTGTTCATACGTGTCCTAGATTCTCAAAATCTGTCACCGTCAGACATCGGGGCTATCGCCTATTCGCAGGGTCCAGGTTTAGGCCCATGTTTACGTATTGGCGCATCCGTTGCTCGAACATTATCAAGCAGGCTGGATGTTCCATTAATTGGAGTCAATCACTGTGTGGCTCATATCGAAATTGGTCGCCAACAATGTGACTGTGATGATCCTGTTTTGCTTTATGTAAGTGGGGGAAACACACAAGTTATCGCTAAATTACAAGGTAAATACCGCGTTCTTGGAGAAACACTCGATATTGGAATTGGTAATATGCTGGATAAGTTCGCTCGACAACAAGGTATTCCTTTTCCCGGAGGCCCAGTTATTGAAAAATTGGCCAAAGAATTCATTGATGCCAATCCCGATGCATCGCTTGAAGGTCTTGAACTCCCATACCCTGTGCGTGGAATGGATTTGGCCTTTTCTGGAATACTTACAGCCGCACAGAGGCTCATTGAGAAAGGTCACTCCCTTGGATCAGTATGCTGGTCATTGCAGGAGCACGCCTTTGCGGCTTGCATAGAAGTAGCTGAGAGAGCGCTTGCGCATAGTGGCAAAAAAGAACTTCTGCTTGGTGGCGGCGTCGCTTGCAACAATCGCTTGCGTGAAATGTCCTCGCTCATGGCAGGTGAGCGCGATTCATCCTCACACGCCCCACCACGAATGTACTGCATCGACAATGGGACGATGATTGGTTTGTTAGGATACATTGAATTGAAAACAGGGCGAAAGACTCCCTTTGAGGCAAGCGGAATTGATCAATACATGCGCACGGATGACACCATTGTCAACTGGAGTTAGTCGAAAAGAGCGGATTGTTTTTAACAAGTCGACTTGGAGATAAAATTATTGGGGGATTTATAATTCGAGACCGACGCAGAAAACCGGATGAGCCATTCAATCCATTTGCTGCAAACGCGAATCAAATTCGCCAGAAGAAGAGAAACGAACGAAGTCAAACCAGCGCTCCAAATCCAACTGGTACTACTCGCACTGAACCTCGTCAAACCGTCGATGCTAGCGATCTACGAAAAAAGCAGGAAGAAGCAAGAAGAAAACTGGGCGCACAAGCATCACCGGCTGCAACTTCGATTCAAAAGCCTGCAATAGAAGCAAGCGATTTGAATGCCGTTGCAGACAACGAACCCATTCATGTAGTTTCACGTGCAGAACGTCTTGCCGAACTGAGGAAACAATCCCAAGCCTCAATCAAAAAGACAGAATTGATTCGAGAACCAGAACCAATCGCCGTTACTCCTGAACCCGTGTCCAAAGCCCAGACTGTTTTAGAAGATCCGCTCGAACTTGAAGCGGATGAACTAGAAATAACTCTTGAAATCGAAGATCTATCAGAGGACGCCATATCATCAAAAAATGTATTCAAACAAATTATCACCAATACGCCAAAGAAGACACCTCATAGGCGACGTCGGCGTTCACGCCATGATGATTCTGGCGGTGGCCGTCAACCCAAAGTCAAGAAACTCAACCGTCAAAGGTACAACGATTACAAGTATGCTGCAAGAGATATACTCGATGACGAAAGTGTTGCTGACGAGCACCGGTCTAACCTCCTTGGCCAGATTTGGGCCAAAGGAGAACGTATCGGCGTAGAAGCAACGTTGGAATTTATTTTAGAAAAACAGGAACAACTCATAATTAACGAGGAAGTAGCCCAACGATTAAGGGACCTCGTGAGGGCACTAACAACAAGGAGATGAATACATGACAAAAGTAGAGAAAGACGCCGTTGCATCAGTACATTATACGGGGACGTTGCCAGGTAGTGGCGAAGTGTTTGACAGCAGCGAAGGCAGAGATCCCCTTACATTCCTTGTAGGACATAAGCAGATGATTCCAGGTTTTGAAGAAGAACTCATGGGAGCAGAGAAAGGGGAACGTCGAACATTTACCCTTGAACCAGAGAGAGCATATGGTGAAAAGATTCCAGAAGCAGTTCAACAGATACCATCTGGAATGTTTGGCGACATTACTCCAGAACCTGGTATGACCCTAATGTCCGATGTTGGCCCCTTCAACGTGGTTTCAGTAGAAGGTGATACTGTCACGGTTGATTTTAACCATAAGCTTGCAGGTGAAACACTCGAATTTAGTGTTGAAGTTGTCGATGTACGACCTGCTACAGATGAAGAAATGGCACACGGTCACGCACATGGACCTGGTGGAGTCGACCACTGAGAAAGCGAGGCTTGATGAATCGCCTCATCATGGAGATACCATGGTCGAGTTGAGGAAATCCACTTGGGAGACGCTCGGTGGCCTTCCTATTCCAGCATTTCATGCTGATAATGAAACAAGAGAGCGTCCAGGTCAACCTCCATACACTCGAGGCATCCATGAACAAATGTATCGTTCACGGTTTTGGACAATGCGACAATATGCTGGTTTTTCATCAGCGAAAGAGACCAACGAAAGATTCCGCTTACTCCTTGATCGTGGCCAAAAAGGGTTGTCAGTCGCTTTCGACCTCCCTACGCAATTAGGGCTTGATGCAGACGACCCGCTTAGTGAGGGAGAGGTCGGTAAAGTAGGCGTATCAATCTCATGTTTGCAGGACATGAGAGACCTGTTTGCAGAGATTCCTATGGATCGTGTTTCTACTTCGATGACCATCAACGCACCTGCAATGGTCTTGCTTGCAATGTATTGTGTTGTTGCAGAAGAACAAGGTGTTTCAAGCGATAAAATATCAGGAACAATTCAAAATGACATTCTCAAAGAATATATTGCGCGAGGTACTTACGTGTTTCCACCAACTCACTCCATGAGATTGATTACCGATATTTTCGAGTTTTGTTCCTCTCACATTCCCAAGTGGAATACAATTTCCATATCCGGATATCACATTCGGGAAGCAGGTTCAACTGCCGTACAAGAGTTAGCTTTCACGCTATCAAACGCATTGGCCTATGTCGATTCAGCATGCGAGAAAGGTTTGGAGGTTGACACTTTTGCACCAAGGTTATCCTTTTTCTTTAATTGTCACAATGATTTCTTGGAAGAAGTTTCCAAATTCCGTGCTGCCAGACGTCTTTGGCATGATTTGATGGTCGAACGATACGCACCATCACATCCACGATCTTCGCAATTGCGTTTCCATACACAAGTAGCTGGCGTATCCCTAACCGCACAACAGCCTTACAACAACATTAGTCGAGTTACGATACAAGCTCTCGCAGCTGTCTGTGGTGGAACTCAGAGTTTGCATACCAACAGTTTCGATGAAGCTTTAGGACTTCCAACTGAAGAAAGTGCAACTATTGCACTCCGCACACAACAAATCATCGCTGAAGAATCAGGTGTAGCAGATGTGGTTGATCCATTTGCAGGTTCTTATCACATTGAAGCATTAACTGATGAAATTTATTCACGAGCGCGTCAGGAAATAGAGAAAATTGAATCCATGGGTGGGGCGCTGAAGGCCATCGAACAAGGTTATCAACAACAAGAGATTCATACAACAGCCTATCGATATTTCAATGAAATTGAACGTGGAACGCGGAAAATTGTTGGTGTCAATCACGGTACAATGCAAGAACAAATTCAGATCAAGCCGATGAAGTTGAATCCTGAAGTTGCTAAAAACCAAATTGATCGATTGAATGATTTGCGAAAGAATCGAGATAATTCGAACGTACGAGCAATATTAGAATCAATTACTGAAGCATCAGAAAGTGGAGAGAATTTATTCCCATATGTTTTGGAAGCAGTCCGAGCCAATGCAACACTAGGCGAGATTATGAAAGCAATGAAAGATGTTTTTGGAACCTACTCGGCACCGAGCGGATTTTAGGTGATTGCATGAAACAAAGAATAACCATTGACCACATTGGTATTGCCGCAAATAATCTTGATGCTGGGAGCCGCTTTTGGAATCTGTTGGGCTTATCTGCTCTCGGAGATGACGAGGTCGTTGATGATCAAGGCGTAATTACTCGATTTTTTCCATTGGCAGTAATATCTGATGATTCGACCAATATCGAAATTTTAGAGGCAACAGGCCCAGATACTCCAATTGGTCGTTTTTTAGATAAAAGAGGCCCAGGCATTCAGCAACTTTGTCTGGCTGTTGATGATTTGACTGCAATGATTGAACACCTCATCTCAAACGGTATAAGAATGATTGATGAAACTCCAAGAAGAGGAGCACACAACTCTACAATTGCCTTCGTACACCCTAAAAGTACCGGTGGAATCTTGGTGGAACTCAAGCAACGTTGAGAGAATGAAAAAGCAGAATCCTCATAATCGTCCTCGACTTCTATGGAACGATGAGGAGTTGCATTGACCTTCTAATGGCCCTACCGCATATTGCTGGACCACGTATTCGTCAAGAATCAGAATACCTGTCTCAGCAATTGGAAACCCTTCGATACAATGGTACAATCACCAATGAAGCATTCCTTGATGCTGGTGCCGTCCAAGGTGCTTTCGAGTTGATTGGAACACTGATTGAAATGGGGGTTTCTCAAAAGGAAATTCAACAAGAACTTCGCAACACACTTGATCGAGCAAAACGTTTGGAAGAAAAACATCCAGGTCTTGATTACGCAGTTGAAAGTGGTCGAGCATCCTGAGTGTGTTCCACATGGAACCTCTTTTGAGACTTGTTGATGTCAAGAAATCTTTTGGTGAAGTTCAAGCAATTGAGCATGTCAATATCAACATTTACAAGAATTCAGTTATAGGTTTAGTTGGAGGAAATGGAGCTGGTAAGACGACATTGCTACGTCTTATGTCAGGAGTTTATCGTCCAACAGATGGTTCGATACATCTTGAGAACGAACGACCTGTCTCTGAAATGCGGTCCGTACTCGGCGTGGTACCTGAATCGACTGGACTGTACTCGAAATTAACTGCTTGGGAAAACATACGGTATCATAGTCGATTGCATGGAATTGATGACCAATTGGCATGGAACAGAACATATCGTTTTGCACAATTGTTGGATGTTGAACAATCCCTGCACAGATATACAGAGGGATTTTCCCGAGGAATGAAGCAAAAAACAGCACTGTTACGTGCTCTTGCACATGGCCCTCAAATTCTTCTTCTCGATGAACCTACGGGTGGCCTGGATGTTACATCGGCTAGAACAGTTCGCCAACTCGTACGTAAATTGAAAGATGAAGGAGGCACAGTCATTTATTCAACCCATCATCTTGCAGAAGCACAGCAAGTCTGTGATCGAATTATTATTGTTCATAATGGTTTGATCCAAGCGGATGGAACACCTGATGAATTGCTCTCCCTAACGGATACGGAGACTTTGGAAGAGGCTTACGTGAAATTAACGGATGAAACTGCACGTCCAAGAATGGAAGAAATCGATAAGCCATCCAAGATTTCATCCCTATGGAGGCGTTTATTCACTCCTTCAACGAAGATGGAGGTGAGCGAAGATGAGTAGTAGGAAACGAATCATCATCGTAGCTAAGAAGGAAATTATTGAGTTTGTAAGGGATTGGCGTACAATCGTTGCACTTGTACTCATACCTTTACTTCTGTTTCCACTGTTGTTCATCGCCTTTCCAATTGTCATGCAAAATGAAGCGGCAGAATTGGATGAAAAGACTGTGGATATTCTCATTCAATCAGATGACATCGAAGTAACTTTGATTGATTTGATAAAAAATCAGACAGCGGCCATTACATTAGAACCGCTTTCCGATAACATCACTGTTTTGTCCGATCCGAACAACAACACAGAGCAATTACGCGCACTCGAATATGATGCCATCTTACGAATGGAGTTACGCAATGATACGTGGTACTATGCTATTCTTCACTTATCAACCTCAGAACAATCAAATGAGGCAAGAAGTAGAATCTTAGAGGTACTCATCGATTGGGAAGAGGATATTACATCGAAACGGATTGAGTCAGCAGGCCTTGATGTTGAATCGACTTTGAATCCACTCCGATGGGATGGTTCGATTACCAATGCAGATGTCGCTACGAAAGGGGAACAAGCTGGAATGCTTCTATCACTCTTCATTCCGTTTGTCTTGGCCATATGGACGGCGAGTGCCGCAGTACAACCAGCAATCGACATGACTGTGGGTGAACGTGAGCGGGGAACATTAGAATCGCTTCTTAGCCTACCCCTTTCTAGAACCGAGTTACTGCTTGGTAAATGGTTAGCCGTAGTATCGATTACAGCCGTAGGCGTTGCACTTCAAATTGGTGGTTTATTGTTCGGCATTGCTTATTTGGCTAGTGATTTCATTGATGTCCCTTCCCTGAGTATCGGCGCTGTACTCTTGTTGGCACTGGCAGTTGGGTTCTATGGAACCATGATTGTAGCACTCTATCTCGCACTAGCAATGCGATCGAAATCTGTCAAGGAAGCCGGCTCTGTATTGACGCCAATTACGTTGGCGATGATTATGCCTATCCTTCTCACTCAATTCATTAATTTGGACGACGTTGAATTGTTCTGGTTTGGTGTGCCATTCGTCAATGTACTCTTGGGACTGAGAGAATTGCTATTGAATCGTATTATCTTCGAACACGTGATTATTTGGATTGTCGTCTCTTCGTTGATTTGTTTAGCTACGGTTCGATATGCAGCAAAACAATTTCATCGCGAGGACATCATAACAACGAAGTCATAGTATTCTTCAAATAATACTATACTATGCACAGAGTATGCCCAAGATAAGTTTGGACATGCCGAACGAATTGCTGATTGATCTCAAACAACATGTCGGAGATCGGAAGAGCGTCGTGAGGGAAAGAGTGTAACGCTGCGTG
>CAXQWT010000098.1:0-2485 GCA_964227855.1 Salipiger bermudensis
TGACCATAGCCAAAGTGGTACGTAGAGGACAATCGTCAAGGCAAGTGGAATTTGCAACAAGGTCCAATCGAATGCTCTCTGGTGCTTTCTGTTGAAATGCTGGCCGAGGAACAATCCCGGAATGGCAGCCAAGAGTGCTGCAAAAATTGGACGAAAAGCACCCCACATCCCTACTCCAAGGAAGATTTCTCTCCAAATTTCCGTTATGAGACGCAGCGGACTTAGTTTCGATTGACCTGTTGCAACCATACGCCTCATCCATTGGTTTATCCAGTGGTTTGTCAATCTGTTGCCAATTTGTCAGCAAAATCAAGAACATTCAACCCTAGGAACGTCCATGCCACGAGTGCTTCTCACAGGGTTTGAACCATTTGGTAGTCATGAGACCAACCCTACTGAATCCATCGTCAATTCATTCCCATCATTGATTCCAATCAAGAATCCATTTGGAAAAGGCTCGAGTGAAATGTCGATTGAGAAGCGAGTCTTAACGGTCGATGAGAATGGAACAACGTGGGCGGCTAATGAGTTGAATTCTCGAGAATGGGACGCTATTCTCCATCTCGGTCTCTGCGGAGAATGTACTCGACCTCGACTTGAACTCCAAGCAGAAGATGTGCTCGATATGCGAATTCCAGACAATTCTGGGCGCCAGATCAAAGACGGGACATTGACCGGGAGTGGAGACTTACAAACATCTGTGCCTGTCAAGAAATGGGGGGTTGCTGACTGGCCCGTTAATCTCGAACTTTCCAACGATGCAGGCCGCTACATTTGCAATGAAACCTACTACCGAACACTTGAGGCTTTAGATGCCCACAAGTTTGCTATTCCTTGTTTGTTTCTTCACCTGCCTTCAGAGGAACACATGTCAATGAACGAGTCGAAAAAACTCGTCCGTCAAGTGCTCGCACATATGCTTTACAAACCATCCATTCAGGTGGCTGCAGGGATATTTACTTCCGAACATGGTTTTCTTGCAATGAAACGTAGTGAAAGTGAGCCGAAGGCAGGGAAATGGGAATTCCCTGGTGGTACAATCGAAAAAAACGAATCTCCTGAAGATGCATTACTTCGGGAACTCCGAGAAGAATTGAGCGTACGAGCCACAATCGTGAAAAAAGCAGGAGTATGGAGTCACACTTACCCGTTTCTACACGTCGAAATCCATGGATTCATTGTCGAAACAGAGAATGTGGACGACATTCAATTATCTGTTCATAGTGATATGAAATGGATTTCAAAGGAACAAGACTTGACGCTTGATTGGTTGGAAGCCGATGTTCCGATCGTTGAAGATCTTCTGAAAGGGCGTTACTGATGCCAGGTAGATGCCTCTCCTTCGGCATCCATTGCTGATTCATCATGCAATTGCCGTGGGACATTTTGTCGTCCTGAATGCCATGTACAAGCCTCAATCCAATCGGCTAATCCCATTCCTTCCAAATGAATTTCAAAGCATCCACCTAACGGCGCATCATCAAAAGAAAAAGCAATCTTACCCGCAAATGCCGCTAGCCGGGAAATCCTAAATTTTGTTTTCTGATCTTCCATATGACTGCCCATAGCATCCATCGCAGTATCGAGAATCGATTGCTTTCGCAATTGTTCCAAAAACGTCTCGAACGAGAGGTGTTTACACTCAATCTCAATGCATTGTTTACTTGGGAACGTTTGTGTTTCAAATTCCCCAAGCACCGCATCTGGAAAGAGACAATGTATGGCTAAAGAAACGTTCTTCAAATCATCACCAGGGCGAAGCTCAGTTCGCAATGTTACCTCAATACCTTCATCCCGTCCATTATAGGTCAACGGCTTCAGGTCCATGGCACAAGCAGTCAGAAACCGCTTTTCAACCTGCTTGTGGATGTGAAGTATCAAAACAGATTTGATACAGAGCGAAGCAATGCGAGCATCCGAACCTTGGTTAGCGACGGTCGTACCCGTTCTGAATGAGGAAGATCATATTGAGGCATGCTTGAGGTCGCTCATCCAACAAAGTCTTCCTTCGGATGAACACATCATTTTCGTTTTAGATGGTGGTTCTAAGGACGCAACCAAGGAGATTGTTCAGGAGATTTGCAACAGCCTTGATTCAACCACACATCCAGCCGTCCTTCTGTTGGACAATCCTGGAAGGTTTGTGCCTCATGCTCGCAATATTGCACTCCGAAACCTACCGCCTAGCATAACTCACGTTCTCGAATTCAATGGCCATATCGAAATTGATCAAGATCATCTTCTTCGGTTGAGAGATACATGGAAGCGTGTTGAAGTCGATCATCCTCGATTAGCGGGCATCGGTTGTCGTGTCATTGGTTATGATGCAACACAGAGCAGAGTTGAATCCATTATCGATGCAACGCTTAGAAATCCACTTGGGGGCGGCACAGGTCAATTTGCAACCTTTGACCAGGAAGGGACAACCAATGTCCCTGCTTTCGTTTTGCATCTGCGCACCGCATTGGAAGCCGTAGATGGTTGG
>CAXQWT010000099.1:0-39823 GCA_964227855.1 Salipiger bermudensis
CCATAGCCAATCGAAGACCACCCATAGCACCGAGTCGAACTGGGTCGTCGACAACATGTACGTTGACGTCACCCATGTCCGAGAGTCGGCGTTCGATAAGAGCACCAAGTCCACGGATTCCTGATCCGCCACCTGCGAGAACCATGTTTCGACGGAATTGGTCGTGGTACTCCGGGTTGGAATCAGCGATGAGTTGCTTGACATTCTCGACAATAGGGTCGACAATCGATTCACAAGCTCGCTGTACACAGTCAGTGATATCGAGATTCATTGCCTTTCCTTCAATGGAGAAGTCAACCATGATTGGGTCGTCTGGAGTCGATGTGGAAACAAAAGAGTACTGTTCCTTCCATCGTCGTGCCATGTCCTTTGTGATTTGAGCACCGTTATACTTGGATTGAACTTCCTTGATGATTTGAGCATCAACGTAGTCTCCTGCGTAGCCTGTGTGCATTTGATCACCAGGGCCAGGGATTGTTCCGTAAACACGGCAAAGGTCAGTGGTACCAGCGCCGATGTCGATAACAAGGGTGTGTTCAATCATGTCCAAAGCGTATGCAACTGCGAACGGCTCTGAAATAATCATTGCAGCGTTAACGCTGCCTGCAGCAGCATCAAAGATTGCAGTCTTGTCAACGTGGCTTGCTTCAGCAGGCGCACCGATGACGGCGACGACACGATTGTGTTCTTCCGGGTCAGCTAGTCCGATGAGATGAGTGATGAAGTGAGCGATGAATTGACGGTCTTCGACAGTGTCTTTGATAACACCAAGTTCGAGCGGACGGAAAAGGTTGAGTGCCAATCTGTTTTTGAGTGCGTCCTCACCAAATAGGACATCTCTCTTGAGGAAATTACGTGCAATTGGATCCTTAGGGGTTCCAATTACCGTGAGTTCTTCTTCTTCGTGGTTTCCTGAGGAGACCATAACTGAACGAAAAGTTCCCAAATCAATTCCAATATACAATACATCTTCTGCCATAGCGTTCGCCATTCTAACGGAACACCGTCCACCTTATGAAGCATCCCTCTCTCACGTTCGCAATTTTCTATGAAAAATTACGGGTGAATCATTTCTATAGAGTCTGCTTTAGAGCCAACTTTCACAAGGTTGGCAGTACCATGCGGAGTACTCTGGATAGAGTTCTGCCATCTGATTGCAATTTGGGCATTCTTTGAGCGCATCACCGCCAAAGATTTCTTGAACAAGCGCAACGTGTTGTTCTTCAGTAATGCCGAGTTGCTGGCGCATGACCCACATCATCTGATCTTCACTCGGGGAGATGATTCCATCCTCGAGAACAAGAGCAATGACGTTTTTGTAATCGTCCAATATATTCACATCACGGAAATCGAGAATAACACCTCCTTTTTCAGCAACGATGTCTTGACCCCCAGGGTCATCGACAAAGAGAACGAGAGATTCAGGTTTTAACTTCTCATTGCGCAATTCAAACGATATTCGGTTGCCTTCAAGATTGGCGTAAACAAGACGCGATGAACGATTGATAACATTGGTTATCGAACGCGCAGTATCCTCACTGTTTCGCCCTCGTTTCCATCCTGTTGGACTTCGTTCGTTGAATGCATAGAACTCAGTTCCCAGACCTGGGTATTCGAGCCGAATCTCTTCTCCACCATCGAAACCGTTGGAAACAATCGTCAATGCAGCAACTTCTGTGGAGACGAGATTATCATCATCATCGAAACTGATCATAAGCGGCTTTCGATCCTCAGATGCAGCATTGTAGTGGCCCTGCATACCGCTCATCCACTTATCTTCCAAGCGCTTCAGAGATTGCTCTTGCTCATCGGAGAGATTGGAATCAACTCCAAGAACGCCTTTGAGATCTCCTCGCTCCATTTCTTCTTTGAATTCTTGAATCAACTCCGTATCCCGGCGATGATTCGGTGGTGGTCCGCGAACAGTACGAGAGACATACGACGGATCGGCCCATTCATACGAACATCTGGTGCATGCGAGGTATCCTTCCATTGTTGACGGTTGACTCTCTCCCCCACAACGTGCGCATTCTCCATCTTCTTGTACCGACAGATTGTCAGCCGCTTCTTTCCTTCCTTTACGAATGCCACCGAACCCAGCCATGGAACTCCCACGAGACAGACTTTCTATGAAGGCTTCTATCCGAAAGTTTAGGAATTTGAGAGAACGGCTTTCAGTCCATAATGCATCATACCATCCTGCCCATACAGCCTTCGAATCTCGAAGTATACCTTTCCGCCGATTTGTGGACTGCCTAATTCATCATCCGCCAACATGAATACGCCTTTTGGGCCTTCCTCAAATTGGACAAGGACCGTGGACACGCCATCCAAAATGGGAGCCCGTCCCGAAAATTCAGATGGCGCACCAGCTGCACTGAGCCGCGTCCATGTCAGTATTGTTGCACTCTCTGTCATCTGTTTGCTAGCGGAATCTATTCGCTGACCTGTAGCGTTAAGTTGGCGAGGAGGCCAAACTGCTTGACCTTCGTCGATCTGCGCCTTCAAACCAAGCCTCGATGGTATTGAAAGCATGTGTTGTGCTTGCGACACATATGCTCCTTGGCTGACGCCCTCGACTTCTACGGTCCACTGGTGTTGTAACTGACGTTGCACTTGGAAATCGTATTCCAATGAATCGAAAGGAGGCCAATTTGGTTCATCTTCTGAATCTGTTAATGCCACAATATAGTCGCTTTGATGAGCATGTAGGTAGAAACTTGCATCCCCTTTAACGTCCCAGTTCGTGCCGGCTTTAATGATCTCTTGGAGAGCTACACTAGGAGTGAATTCGAGGTGCTCATCAAATCCATTGAGATTGATTGTTCCAACTGGTAACTCTTTCAGTAGGGCCAAAAGGATGGTGATTCGATCACCATCAGGTCCAGGCCATTTTGGGCCGTATTGGCTGCAAGCAAAGTGTTGATTTCCATCAGAGTAGATTTGAGCCGGCATTATTTTTGCCTCCCAAAGACGTGGACTGCACATGTTGCTCCGGAACCTCCGACGTTGTGTGTCAGGCCAACTTCTGCATCGCGAACTTGCCGATTTGGCTCCACTTCATGACGAAGTTGCTTGAAGATTTCAACGGCTTGACCGGTTCCTGTTGCTCCAAGAGGATGTCCTTTGGATTTGAGCCCTCCACTTGCATTGATCGTGACGCTTCCTTCATTTCGCCTTCCTTCTCCATCTCGTGCGAACTTTCCGCCCAAACCTCGTGGGGTGAAACCAAGGTCCTCTGTTGCAAGAACCTCTGCAATTGTAAAGCAATCATGCACTTCTGCGAGGTCTACGTCATTAGCAGTTATGCCTGCGGTCTTGTAGGCCTTCGTAGCAGCAGATTGGGTTGCCCGAAGTTGGGTAATGCTCGGCCGGTCGTGCAATGCGAGATGATCAGACCCTGCTCCAGAACCTTTGACCCAAACAGGCGTGTCCGTGAATTGGTGTGCGAGATGGTCTGCTACGAGAAGTACAGCAGATGCACCATCCGATGTCGGGCAACAATCGTAGAGTGTTAACGGATCTGCTACCATAAAACCAGACTGGGCCTTTTCAAACGAAACTTGTTTCCTTAAATGAGCAACCTCATTCTCAAATCCATGCATATGATTCTTCACAGAAACATGAACAAGGTCATCGTGTGTTGAGTCAAATTCATGGAAGTATCGTCGGGCAGTGAGTGCGTACGTCCCAGGGAAGGTCAATCCTGCCAGACGTTCCCATTCAGTATCACCTGAAACCCCGAGCCAGTATCGCTTCCTTGAGGTTGAAAGGTCATTCATTTTCTCAATACCCCCTGCGACAACAACATCAGCTTGTCCACTCTTGATGGCCATCCATGCATCTCTGAGTGCAAAACCAGACGATGCGCAGGCATTTTCAACGCGACGGACACTTACACCTTCCATACCCGAATGTTCGGTGAGGAGGGCTGCAGTGTTGCCTAATTGAGAACCTCCAAATGCAATGCTGCCGATAAATGCTTCTTCAACATCTTTCGATTCAAAACCGTGATCAACACTTTGAATGGCCTTTTCAATAGCCTCAGCCCACATCCCTTTCAGTCCAAGCGGATGGTTGCCGAATTTTGTTTGGCCTGCACCGACCATTGCAACATCGACCATGCTATCTCCAATCGAATCAAGCATTTGATTGAGTCGGTCAAAACACCCGCAGGGTTCATGAATGGGTGTCGATAGGCCTCGGATATGCTGCGCCAATGTAGAAAGCACGGCCACTTCAGTGGCACCAACTGTCCTGTCTGTAACGAAGAAGGAAAATTCATCATGAGCGACCGAGAAGCAGGTAGCCTTGGTCGAATGCTAGCGCTTGTTTTGCGCCATGCACCGGAGAAATTCAATGTTGAAATGGATATCAATGGATGGGTAAGTACCCGAGAACTTGCAGACTCCATTTCTGGTCAGCGCCGACATTATCACTGGCTCCGAGGATGGCACTTTGAGGCCATCGCCAACGCTGATGAAAAAGGCCGATATCAGGTTGAAGGAGAAATGATTCGTGCAACGTATGGCCATTCTATTGAAATCGAACTCGACCTGCCAACGGATGAAATTCCTGAAGCGTTGTACTGGCCTTGTGAACCAACTGAAGCAGATGCAATCGTGCAACTTGGAATAACCTCAGGTACGCGAAACCACATACATCTCTCGAAAACCATTGTCAACGCTCTCGAAGCAGGCCATGTTCGAATCGATCGTCCTGCTATCATCGAGGTCGATACCGTCCGAGCAGTAGCCGATGGCCATACCATCTATCGTGCTGGAAAGACTGTATTCCTCACCGATGAGGTGCCTCCAGAATATCTGTACAGAGTTGGTGACGACGATCCAATGATTGCAGATACTGTTGCACGATGGACCCGTGAAGAAGAAGAGTGATTACTTCGTTGCTCCACATGAGGGGCAGAAATCGAGATCGTTCTCGAGCAGTTTTCCACATGTTGCACATGTTGATGAGCCAAGAAGGATGGATTGACCCTTTGTTGCAGGCGGTGCAGGGCGCTCCTGCTGAACCTTTGGGTCGACAAGAAGAAGCGGATCGACACCTTGATTTTGCAATTCTTTGTATCGATTTGCAAAAATGATTGCCTCTTGAATGGACGATTCGAGTTGCAACAATCTATCGTTTCGCTCTGCCTTGTCTGCAATCTCATTGGCTGCATCCACTTCAGTCTGAAGATGTCGTAGGAAGGAATCGAGACTTGGGGCCTCATCGGTCATGATGCTGTCAAACCACGCAGCCTATTGAATCCTGTGTTTTGTAGGCATACTCATGAAGGTCAAATTATTGGCACCTTCATGGTGAGACGTATCGTCATCAAATTCGGAGGTGCCCTCATCACCAAAAAGGACGAAGAATGCGTTGCACAGGTTACCGTTATTCGGAACCTATGTTCTGTTGTCCATTCGATGACACAAGATGGTATTCAAGTCATCATTGTTCACGGTGCAGGTTCTTTCGGTCACTTGAAGGCAAAACGTTGGCGTCTCAATGAGGGCCATCTCCCTGACTTCGTTGCAAACGATGATTCGTGCACTTCACAATTCGAGGCCGTTGAACAAGTGCGTAATGACATGTTAGAACTTAATTCGATCATCGTTGATGAGTTGAGGCGCCTCGGCTTGGAAGTTCGTTCCCATCCTCCGCACCAGTGGGCGAAGAATCTCGGTCCTAATTTCAAAGGTTCTCTCGAAGGATTTTCATCCGCTGATTCCAATGTCATCCATGTTTCATTTGGAGATGTTGTCGATGTTGACGATGAACGTCAATTCGGAATTCTATCCGGTGATGATATCGTTGCAAGGTTCGCATTGGAACTCGCAAACATCGAATCTCTGATTTTTGCAATGGGGGGAGTTGATGGCTTGCTCAAAGTCCCTCCTCATGTTGCTAAGGATGACGACTTGATTGAATACTGGTCGCCTGAGATTGACTATGAAGGACTGCATCAATCCGACATTGATGTAACTGGAGGTATTGGATTAAAGATCAATCGGGGCCATCTTGTAGCACAGACCGGTGTGGGTGTTCACCTGATCAATGGGGAATATCCTGAACGTATATCCGCTCTTGTTCAAGGTGACTCCTGGAGAGGCACGACGATTCTACCGTGAGGCGTTATTGATGGATTTCGGTTTGTATTCACTTGGACTTGTTCTTGGATTCGCAATTGTGCGTTGGTTAACTGAAAACATCAAGTTCCATATACGGACGAATTCGATTTGGCTGCATCATTGGATCATCGCTTTGCTCGTTATGATTCCTTTGTTTTATTTTGATGTTGGAGACCCGTTGATTTGGGGTGCCATGACGGGGGCAGCTCTTGAGGGGCTCGGACGAAAGAACTGGTCAATACGCCGTAAGTAGGGTTGAAATCCTACATGTAGAGGCGAACTGTCTATGTAGCGCCTCTCAAAAGCAAGAATGGGGCTCATATGTCGAACTATGCAAGCGGAGATGTTCCTGAAGCGGACATCGACACCGATGTTTCGGAATTGATGGCTGCTCAATCCTCTGATTCGACGCAAGCCAGCATGATGGCAGAAGCCGTATTACAAGTCGATGAAAACGATGTCGTTGTCGGCCCCGTAAGCAAAGCCGATAGCCACTACCAGTCCGGTTCACTTCATCGTGCATTCAGTGTTCTTTTGTTCAATTCAGAGGGGCGTATGCTTCTCCAGCAACGAGCTCACGACAAAATTACATTCCAAAGCGTTTGGGCAAATTCCTGTTGCTCACATCCGCTTGCAAGTGAAGAAGAGATGGATGAAACAAACGCTCGCGGTGTGAAACTTGCAGCAATTCGTAAACTTGAGCAAGAACTCGGGATTGCTCCTGAATCCGTTGACTTCAATGATTTTCATTTTATTACAAAGATGCGTTATTCTGCTCGAATGAATGCTGATTGGATCGAGCGTGAAATTGATCATATTTTGATGATTCAAGCAGATGTTGATGTTAATCCTAATCCAAATGAGGTTTCAGCCATCAAATGGGTGAATGCTGAAGAATTGGATGAGATGTTGGTCGATTCAGAAAGCATTGACATCATCGCACCTTGGTTCCGTTGCATCGCTGCACGCATGATGAACGAAGACTGGTGGTCAGCAATTGGTGACAAAGACGCTTGTGAAGCACTTCAAGATGGTTTGATTCATGACATGGGTGATGTAACCCACATGCTTCCAGATGCTGAAGGAGCAGATCTTCTTACCAGTATCAATGAAGTCAAACCGTTCATTGAACGTCGAATCGTTGAGAGTTTGACGGCATCCCGACATGAACGCTTGGCTGGCGCTATGATGCACCTCATTCACGGTGGTGGAAAGCGGATGCGTGCAACTCTACCATGGCTGGTTGGTCGCGCCGTTGGCGACACACATTCTGGATTGCTTGATATTGGGGCTGCAATTGAAACCATTCACAACTTTACGCTGGTTCACGACGACATCATGGATGACGACGAGATTCGTCGAGGGCGGAATGCTGTCCACATCGAATACGATATGCCAACTGCTATCAATGCAGGTGATGCAATGCTTGCCATTGCATTTGAGCGATTGGTGATGTCGGCAAACATCGAACTGCAGGACATCCCCTCACTTGTTAATCGAATCGCCTGGATGGTTCGTCGAGTTTCTGAGGGACAACAATTGGATATTGAATTTGAAACACGCGATCGAGTTTCTGAAAAGGAATATTTGGAGATGATTGAGGGTAAAACTGCTGTTATGTTCCAAATTTGTGCAGAACTTGGTGCACGAGTGGCTGGGGCGGATGAAGAAGTCATCGAATGTCTTGCGGAATGGGGGCTTTCTGTTGGACTTTGTTTCCAACTAATGGATGACCTTATTGATGTTCTTTCTGATTCTGCTACACTTGGAAAACCTACAGGTTCCGATGTGGCACAAGGTAAGCAGACTCTCATGGTCATTCATGCTCTTTCTCAACCTGAATCAGATGCCAAGGCCCGATTGCTTTCAGTCCTCGGCAAGTGCGAGGATGCAACAGAATCGATGATACAGGATGGAATTGCAGCTCTTGATGAACTCGGTTCAATCGCTTATGCACGTGCAAAGGCAAACGAATACCACCAACATGCACATGCATGCTTGGATCGATTGCCCGATGGTCCAGCAATGATAGCACTTCGTGAATTAACCGACCTACAACTCAAGCGTTTGAGCTGATGGTCAACGATTCATCCTGCTTGATGAGCCCCTCTTTGAGAACCCGTGCATACCAACGGGTTTGACCTGGAAACTTTTTGTCAGATAGTTGGTTAAAATCACCATTTGTGAAGGATTCTGCTATGGTTTTGCATGGTGAAGCAGCCATTGTAATTTCGAGATGAACCTCTTCAAAGTCGATAGTGACACCTGGTTTGAGAGCGTCTTGTGGAACACTCAAGAGAAGATTCTCACCGGTAGTTCCGCCTGCAATTGGGTGTCCAAGAGATTGCAAATGTTCTATTGTTTCAACAGCGATGAGGCATACGGCTTTCTTAGCTCCGCCATGGTGCTTTTTGTCGCGAATAATTTCATTGCGGATACCGAGTGTTGTTACTTCAATGGTTTCAACACGCGGTTTGGGTACACCACCTACAGTTGTAGCAAACAGGCCAGCAATGGATCCTGTAATCATGCTCAATCAGAGTAATAGGATTCTGGATTTGGCTCTGGCTTCAATCCTTTACGGGTTCGGATTTCACCGACAACCTTGTTGAAGAGCTGTGGTGGGAGCATTTCAAACCCAAGGTTCTCAGTGTTCCAAACAGCACGTCCTTGCGATGCTGCACGGATGTCGTTGGAGAATCCGAAGGTCTCAGCAATTGGTAGGACACCGACAACTGTGGTTACATCGCCTTCACTTGGCATGTCTTCGATGATTCCACGGCGGTTGGTGACTTCACGAGTCACTTGACCAAGCCAGTCGTTTGGAACAGAGACGAAAGCCTTCTGCATTGGTTCGAGAAGTACCGTCTTGGCTCGCATCATTGCGCCCTTGATTCCGTTTCGGACAGCAGGGATGGTTTGTGCAGGTCCACGGTGAATTGCGTCTTCGTGGAGTTTTGCATCCGTGAGTCGAACAAACATGCCTTGAACAGGTTCATCAGCGATAGGTCCTTTCTTGCAGACTTCGTTGAACGCTTCGATGATCAATTCACGGGTTTCGTGAAGTCCTTGGATACCTTTCGTATCGTTGACGAGGACGTTGGTTCCGTTGATTGCGTAGATCTTTCGCATCAAGTCCTTGTCCATACCAAGTTCACCGAACTTGTTTCCAGTTTCCTTTGCATCGCTGCTTCGAACAGGTCCATCGCCAAGGTCTCCGTTACGGAGGGCAGTTCCAACATCATCTGAAAGGGCCTCGATTTCAAAGTAAAAACGGTTGTGTCTGTTCGGAGATTTGCCTTCGAAAGCGTGTCCACGGTTCGATCCTTGAATGCCTTCACGATAAACAACAATTGGTGGGCTGACGCTGACCTTGATGTTTTGTTCTTCCTCGATTCGGTATACTGTAATCTCAAGGTGAAGCTCACCCATTCCAGCCAACAATGCTTCACCAGTTTCCTGGTTGGTTGTTACTTGGAGAGATGCGTCTGACTTTGCGAGTGAGCGAAGAGCGTCAATGAACTTAGGAAGGTCCTTCATGCTCTTTGGCTCAACAGCGACCGTAACGACAGGATCAGAGTAGTGGCGGATGGCTTCGAAGGGAGTGAAGTCCTTGTCACGTGAAAGTGTTACACCAGCAGCAGCACTTCGAATACCTGTGATTGCTGCGATGTTTCCAGCGACAACCTTTGGAACAGTGATTCGATCGCCGCCAACCATCATGCTGACTTGTTGAACACGCTCAGGCTTTGCAGAACCTATAGCGAAAACAGATTCACCTTGGGCAATGGCACCAGAGTAGATTCGACCGACCGCGACTTCGCCTGCGTGTGGGTCCATCCAAATCTTCGTAATCATCATAGCGAGTTCTGCGTCTGGGTCACAGGCCATCATTGCCTTACCGATTTGAGAATCGAGATCACCAGTCCAGATGTTTGGGATACGGTAGGGTTGTGCCTCAACTGGACTTGGGAGTTTTGTTACAGCCATGTCGAGAAGAACTTCGTGAACAGGTGCGGCTTGTGCAAGTTCCTTTTGCCTCTCTTCGTTACAGAACTGGAAGATATCGGTCATACTGACCCCCGATTTCTTCATGTAAGGGATGGTAATTCCCCAGTTGTGGTACGCACTTCCGAAAGCAACAGTTCCATCCATAACACTGACTTGCCATTCTTTCTTGAATTCTTCAGGAGCGAATTGCTTAATCAGTTTGTTGACCTTAGTAATGGTCTCTTGGAATCGGTTCATCATGTCTTCTGGAGTAACCTGAAGTTCGTTGATCAATCGGTCAACCTTGTTGATGAAGAGAACTGGCTTCACCTTCTCCTTAAGCGCCTGACGGACAACAGTCTCAGTTTGAGGCATTGGTCCTTCAACGGCACAGGCGAGAATGAAACAACCGTCGACAGCACGCATGGCACGCGTAACGTCGCCACCGAAGTCAACGTGGCCTGGTGTGTCAATGAGGTTGATGAGGAAGTCTGTACCTTCAACAGCGTGAACCATGGATGCAGATGCAGCGTTAATGGTAATTCCACGGGCAGATTCTTGCTCATCAAAATCGAGAACACGTGCAGCTCCAGCCAAATCGCTGGACATCATACCCGCACCTGCAATCAAGTTGTCAGAGAGCGTAGTCTTGCCGTGGTCAATGTGTGCAGCAATACACAGATTTCGAATCTGTGGAAGAACGTGCATAACTTCTGTGGCCTTTTTGATGTTGTCTTCTTTTCGTCCCATGGTGTCCACCTGTCTGGTTCGTTTCGCCCACTTGAATGGGGTTCTTAAGTGAGTCGCAAAAGTTCGACGAAATTCGCCGACGTATGCGCTTTCATCGAGCGGATGCAGCGATTCGCTCAACTTCTTCTTTCTTTGCAACTGCAAAGGAAGTAGCATCGCCTTCGGATGCTTTGTTGAGTTCGTTGATGATGCACTGTTGCAAGGTTCGCTTGGACTTGTGTGTTCCTTGTTGAGCACCCTTTGCCAAGTTCTTCAAAGCGACATCGAGTCGTCGTGAAGGGGAGGAGTCAACAGCCTTTGGTTGGGAAACTGCTCCGAACTTGATACGTGTGATTTCTTCCATCGGAGCAGCGTTGCAGATCGCATCGACGAAGACTTGCAATGGGTTCATCTTTCGGCGCTCGGCAAGAACGTCGAGAGCGTTTTCAAAAGCCTTCATTGCAGATTGCTTCTTTCCGGTGTAGGCACCGGTTCGCATGAGTTTGTTGATGTAACGTTCAACAACACTAAGTTTGGACTTTCCAAACCACATGTTGGCGTGTCGGCCGCCGGTGTGTGGCACACCAACAGTTGTGAGGTTAACGTACGGGGCAAGTCCTGGGTCGTTGCATACTACTTCTGCAGCATCCCACTTTCCAAAAACAAGAGTTCCAATACCAGCGATTGGGCGATCGTCGACAACTACTTCTTCTGACATAATGAGCACCTCAGCGGACTGGCTTCTCCTTGCGTCCTCGGACCATTTCATCGAGGGATACACCGTTGACTTGAATGACCTTGTAACGGACACCAGGAATATCTCCGTATGAACGACCCATGCGTCCGCCGATACCTTCTACCATGACTTCGTCGTGCTCATCAATGAAGTTGATAGCACCGTCGCCAGGAGCGAAAGCGGTTAGTTTGTTACCGTTCTTGATGAGTGAAATCTTGACGGCCTTGCGAATACCTGAGTTCGGTTGCTTGGCTTCGATACCAACTTTTTCGATAACAATACCCTTGGCTTGGGTTGAACCAGCAAGTGGGTCATGCTTAGCACGAGATTTGAGCATGCGCTTTTTGTATCGTCGGTCAGACCAACGAAACTTTTGACGGTCCTTGGCCATTTTTGCACCTGCAAAGAGTCCTCTACCCATGGTCAATCCTCATTCGAGCATTTTGCCGACTTTGCTTTCATATATCAAGTCGCCGTCTCATCGAGGTGAGGAATCATCCGTCTGTTCAGAAGAATAACATCATAAACAAGTTCTTCCTAGTATCGGTATGATTCCACAGAGTATGCGACCAATCGTGGCACTGCTAACCATGCTTCTCGGCCTATTGGTCATTGTTAATCATTGGGTTGGACTTGTTGAATCTGATGTTGACGTTCTTACTGCTCACGCAATCGGTCTCATCGGACTGTTTGCCGGCATGAACATGATGTCTGCCAGCGGCGATTCAATTGAAGAAGAGGACCGTCCTCGCTATCTCGAAGACACTCAGACAAAGTTCTGAGGACGTGATATCTTGGCGTTCCGGGATCACCTCTCACATGCAGTACGTATCGATGACGAAATCAGTCTTCACCACGGAATCTGGGAATTTAGCATCGCTCAATCGCATTCCAATATGTTGTTTGAGAACATCAAAGAGGCGCCAGGTCAACGGGTTTCAGTTAACATGCTAACACGTGATCGACTCTGTGAGGCTATCGGAATACAACCTGAAGTATACATTGATACCCTTGCTTGGGCGATGAAGAATCCTTCAACACCCGAGATTGTTTCACCAGCTGAGTCTCCAGTCTTTGATAACATGCAAGACAAGGTCGATTTGCATTCCATTGCAATCCCTCATCATTGGCCACAAGACCGTGGCCGATACATGTCTGCAAGTGTTATCATCGCAGAGGTCAACGGACAAAGGAACATGAGTTTTCATCGCCAATTCCTTCGTGACAGGAACCATCTCGTTGTACGTCTCGTCCCCCGTCATTTGCGAACCATGGTTGACCAAGCAAGAGAACGTGGTGAAGAAGTGAACATTGCGATTGTCAATGCACCTGACCCTGTAGTATTACTCGCAGGTGCAATGTCGTTTGACGAGCCAATCGATGAATTGACCATTGCTGCTGCATTGCATGAAAAGTTGTATGAAAAACCACTGCAACTGGTTGAATTACCAAACGGTATTCAAGTTCCAGCCGATGCTGAATATGCCATGTGGGGTCGTATTACCGTGGAGGACGATGATGAAGGACCCTATGTCGACATCACAGGGACAGTCGACGATGTTCGTCAGGAACCTGTCATCGAAGTCGACGGCGTCCTCCATCGCAATCATCCGATTTTCCATGCTCTCATTCCAGGGGAAGCAGAACACAAGACGCTCATGGGTTTGCCACGTTCACCGACCATCAAAGAAGCAGTTGCTCGAGTTGTTGATTGCATTGATGTTCACATGACCGAAGGTGGATGCGGATGGCTCGCTGCAGTCGTTAAGATTCGAAAGACGTCTGAAGACGATGGTAGAAAAGCCATTGAAGCTGCCTTGGCAGGTCACCGTTCTATGAAAATGGTTACAGTTGTTGATGAGGACATTGACATCAGTAATCCCGTCCGAGTCGAATGGGCCATGGTCACTCGATGGCAACCTGATCGTGATACTCATATTTTCTCAAACCAGAAAGGATCAAGCCTCGATCCTTCTCGGTATGAGGATGGACTTACTTCGAAGGTTGGATTTGATGCAACCATCCATCATTCAGATAACCCAGAAGGTTACATGAGCGTCCAGTAGGGATGGTCATGCGTCAATCTGCCCATGATGATTTGCAACACCCACGGCGAAATCTTGGTAATCGATATCGAACACAAGCACAGAAGTTTGTCAGGTTGGCAAAAGCTGACCCGGATCGTAAAGAATCCAACATGCAATGGGCTGAACAAAATGCTCGTCAAGCGTTGTTGCACGATTTCACAGATGAACGCAATTGGAGGTGTCTAGCAGACATAAAAGTCGGTTTGAAGGACAATACAGGGCTTGGAATCGTTCTGGAAGACGTTTTCACGGTACTTGGTCGTGATACGGAACAATTCGAGAAATTAAAATCGCTGGATTATCTGGAATTTGGTTTGGAATTACTTGAAGCTGCTTTCGCACGAGATCCTCTCACACCCGATGCCTGGTGGGAAGCACTTGTCAAGCGAGGTGGAGGTGATGAGGAAAGCGATGCAGTGCTGGTTGAAATTGCTGAATTTGCTGACCGCTGCCGTGATTTAGATTTCAGAGACCAACGTGCCAACATCGTCTATGGTCGAAGAATCGAGCATTTGCGTATGCAAGGATTTGAGGACTTGTTCATCGAATTAAGTCGACATCTGCTTGCTCACAGGCCTGTGAATCATGAGTTATGGATGCAGTTGGGCAGGTTGCATGAACGTCGGCAAGAAATCGATGCTGCATGGTCTTGCTACGATCATGTCCAGACACTTATGCCACATCTGTTGGTGCGAGATGAATTCTTGAACCGTCTTACACAACGTATGGATGGTGCAAATAAGACTCCGTGGGCAGGGCCTAAACTTGAGCATAGGACAGCATTCCTTGAACAAATGGAACAACTCAACCAACGTGTACGTCGGGATGTTCCTGTGCCTGTAACGGAATCGCCACAAGAAGAAGTAGAACAGTTGAATCTTGATGAGAAGAAATTGATGGGATTGATTGAATCTGGAAACATATCTGAAGCCTTCTTTTTGGCTCGTCGTCTTGTTGCATCTGGTGAATCATGGGCCGAAGCCTATCTTGAACAATGTCGCTCAATGATGTAGGTGTGCATATGGTTCCAACGTTTGTCCTTGCCTATGTTGTCCCAGCCAGCAATCTTCGTTCTGTATTGAACGCTGGTTCAATACTCATGGTACATCATCCCAACCGAGGTTGGGAGTTTCCCGGAGGACACGTTGAGGAAGGTGAAAATGCAGAGCAAGCACTCCTTCGGGAATTGATGGAAGAAGTAGGTGGTGGAGGAGAGATTCTCGCTTGGAATAAGACGTACTATCCAAACGGTTGGGTTGGATTGGTTAGTGTCAATGATGAAATCTTACCCTTTTCACACCCAAACTGGAATGTTCAAGATCAACATGTTTCAACCGTTCAGTGGTTCACAACATTGCCTGATTTTACTCACTGGGATGTCCAAGAGGTCATTGATTTGAGCAATTGGGTAGATTCTATAGAGTCAGGGCATGAGTGACTGCATTCGCTCAGACCATGCGAGATGCTGGTCATCCTCAAGCGAACATCCGAGAACTACTGCAACCAGCATTGAATCGCCAACTTGACCAGGGTCATCGATGAGCCAGTCGAACTCACTTAATCGGTCAAGGCGATGAGCCATCATGACCATTGCTCTTAGATCAGGGCGGTCATCACCTGAAGGTTTCTTGTTGAGATGTTCCATGCACCAGTCGAAGACGCCAGCTACATCAGCAGGATGAACTTTCAGCTCTGGTTCTTGTTCACCTGCATTGCGTGGTTTAGATTCATCAACTTGTTCTTGAAACCGTACTGCTTCCTCGTCTTGTTCTCCTATGGACAAATCGAGGAACAAACTTCCTGCTTCAATGGCCATTGTAACTTGATTGGCAAGAATGGCATGCGCATGACCATTCCATGCGTTTCGTGCTGCATCAAACATCTTTCCGTAACGGGCATGTATTCGTGATGCTCCTATGCGTGATATTGCGATTGTTTCGTGAGCGTGATTTTCCTTTCGAGAGATGTCACCATAGACTTGAAGTGCCATCAAATCCTCTCCTGATGCCATATGGTAGGCTGCCTTATTGAGAAGAGAGAGGTCATGATCACGACTTGCTTTTGCAACGGATTTTAGCCGAGTTTCAGCCCAAGTAAGATCCTCCTCAGCGCCTGCTGAATCCCCTTTTTCGAATCTCTGAAGGCCACGTTCCATCCTTAGTCGTCCCTCTAGTGCTAAATCACGTGTCTCTGGAGTCCGGCAAATTTCCAAGGCTTGGTCGATGGCGTCCTCAAGACGTTGGTCTCCGAGCATTCGTCTTCGGACCAAATCAAAGGTAGCTCGTTGGGAAGGTGTCAATTCAGGTAGAAGAAGTTCAACCAGTTCAGCAGCATCGAGATAAAGAGCGGCCTCGATAATGGCCATCCAATCGTTCCATCCACTCTCTTCACGCCATTGTTCGGCTGTTTCAAGTGAGACAGGGCCTTCTTCCCTCCACTTCGATATGTACAATCCTGGTGCTTTCAGTCTCATTGTTTCACCACGTTTTGGAGTGTTAGTTGTGCGATAAACGCAGATTCTGCTCGAATACGATCGACTTGACCTGTCCATCCTGCAGCTCCATCATGGCCACCGCCATCGCCACCATGTTGTTCAGCGATTGCTTGCATGATGGAGCCGAGATGAACGCCACGTAATGTTGCTTTGCGTGTTGCTCTCGCAGTAAGCCGTGTTTCGCCTTCTCTGTGGCGTGAAACGAGAGACACATCGCAGCCTGTTCCAAGCATAATGGATGCCAGGCGTCCTTCAAGTGTGCCAGCATAAGTTGTAACAAGGCTCCATTCACCTGCATCGTGGTGTTTTGCCCGACTCAATCCTCGCAGTAAACTACCACGCTCAGAGGGAGATGTCTCATCACGTTCGATGTATTCACAAAACTCAGCATAGTCAATATCACCTTCATCTAAGAGTTTTGTAGTCACTTGAAACGATCTGCTGTTGGCATGTCTGAAGCGTCCTGTATCGGTAATCATGCCAGCGAGAAGCATTTTACGAACAGGAGGAGTGAGCGCTTCTTGAGCGTTCTCGAACATATATTCTGCAACCATTTCTGTTGTTGCACGTACATCCCATTGCATCATATGATCACCATCACGAAGAATCCAACCATTCGTTGCATGATGGTCTAAAATAAGTCGAGGTACATCAGGTAAGTCTATACCGACTTGATCGGGAGCAGCCGCATCAACAATGATAATCCCCCCAAGTTTGTCAGGAAAAGTTCTTCCTTCAGGATCGACTTTGCGGAATGGAGCTTGCATATCTTGGACAAGGCGTTTTGCAACACGTCCAAGGTGCAATCCACATGCTAGGAGTGATGGATGAATTGAAGCGAGTGCAATGGCCGAACCGATCGTATCCATATCACCGTTTTGTCCTGTGACAACGGGGACTGGTCCCCGTTCAATGGCAGCCTCGAGCCATTGCTTCATTGTAGCAATGTCCTCTTGATGGGAATTCAAGCTTCTCCCTCAAGCGATTTCTTGAGTTCCTCATAGGCTGCGACCAGTTTTGCTTCATGCTCGGAAAGTCGCTCAGCATGTTCTGAAAGAGTGGAATGTGTGGTTTTCAATTCTTCAATCAATTCTTCCTTGTTGTCAACCTCGACCAATACACCACCGAGTTGTCGATGTAGAGCCATGCCTTCAGGATGTTTTTCTACGGCTACAATCGTCGTTTCCAACTCTTGCAGTTGTGCGCGAACAGTTGCCACTTGATGACGTGCATTCTGGACTTCGGAAACAACAACTTGGAGTTGTTCAACGGTACTCATGAATCCTTCGAATCGGCTTTGGTTGATGAACCTGCGGATTCAATCGCCTGTAGAATTTCATCTGCTGCAATCAATCCACGAATCCGTGTGTTCCACATGGCGCGTAAATCCTTGGCATTTGCCTCGAACAATCGAAATGAAAACGCGTGATCATTATGCGATTCACTTTCTGTTTCAGAAATGAGTGAATCTCGCATCGCTTGTATTTTGATAGCATCAGCACGCGTGATTGTACAGATGAGTGAAAAGGGCGTTTCCGCCAATGTACTCACTCCTCTTCAGAGGAATCTTCTGCTGCTTTTCGCTCGAAATCAAGAGCAGCTTGCTGAGCAATGAATGCCATATCAGCAGTTGTTGCTCCTTCAACGGATCGTCGAAGGATACGAGAGTTTGCATCGCTTGCACGGGTGAATGGTTCCCATGCGCCACCGGCAAAGGTGTGTCCACACTTGCCACAGGACCAAATTCCAACGGATTTACGAGTAACCTTGCGGTAATGACAAACTGGGCAGGTGTACTTGGCATTCTTCTTTGCCAAAGCACTGCCAGCGTTACGTCGAACACTTACACCATATCGAGCACCAAACCGTGCTGTTGCCTTTGCTTTCTGGGTTCGCTTTGCCAATCAGTTCCCCTCCTTATTTGCCACCATTTCTCTCAGTTCACTGCACTTTTGTTCGGCGACCGCTAGAATCTCGGCAAATTCATCCGGAGTGAAGACTCCTTTTAGCCCCTTCTGTAAGGAGTGGAGGTGGCCTTCATCACCGAGTGTAATGTGAATTCGCTCGTCACCGCCGAGTTCTTCTTCTTCGCTAGGGTCGTAAACGAAGCGTCCACCTGCACGCTTGAACGAGGCCATAATTGGAGTGCCATTGACGCTTAGTGTGTAATCCTCGCCTACATCAAATCGTTCTGCGGGAACAACTGCGGTTCGCAGAGCTGCAATGGCTGCAAGTCCTGCTGCATCGAATATATTGCCTCCATCCGAAAGTACGTGGATGTCGATCATGACGCCCCATACCTTCTCACCAGGAACAATGCACAATTTGTCCATATCGATGCACCCGGATTCACGGATTCCACGATCGACAACTCGTCCGAGTTCAATGGACTCTGGAGAAGGAGGGCCTGGTTCGTACTTGCGGTGAGCTACAGGTCGGAGTTCAGCACCGCACATAAGTGATCCTTGTGTGGGTCGGTCAGGCCATGGTGTTCGAATTTCAAACTTGACACCGGCATAGATGATAGTGTCGCCCCATACGACCTTGGCAGATCCTTCAGCGTTGTACAGGCAATCGACTTCAAGATGGACTTCACGTCCATCGAATTGTCCACGTCCGTCAATTCGCTGACCATCTGCTGCAAGACGATCGAGTTCCTGTCGCAAAAGAGAAGGCACCAACTCTACCATCAGGCCTCACCTCCTTCGTATCGACGCTTTAGAGCATCAACCATGATCTCATGAATCTCTTTGGCAGCCTTGTGATTGTATTCCATTGCAAGATTATACTCATCAATTGACAAATCTCCATCCATCTGAAGGAAGGCGATTTCTCCAGTGTTCGGAAGGATACCTACTGGCAGATCGGCTTGACCGTAATTGTCCTCTGCTTTGTCAAGGTCGAGAACAACTGTGCCTTCGATTTTGCCAGAGGCAACGCCGACAATCATGTCGCGCATCGGAATTCCAGCATCAGCGAGCGCAACAGATGCTGCAGTGATACCAGCACAACGTGTTCCGGCTTCGGCTGCAAGGATTTCAATCTCGACTCGAATCTTAGAGCGAGGGTATCGCTCGACAAGTACAACGGATTCAAGGGACTCTGCAGTAACCTTTGAGATTTCTCGGCTTCGTCGGTTGAATCCAGGCCGAATTCGATCTCCTGTAGAGAACGGTGCCATGTTGTAGCGAACATCGATAACTGCTCGATCTTGTCGCTGAATCTTACGTGGATGAGCTTCCATTGGTCCATATACAGCCGCAACTGCAACGTTGAGCCCATGAGTTACCATTGCAGAACCATCTGCAGCAGGAAGAACCCCTGCTTCAATTGTCACCGGTCGCATCTCATCGATTGCTCGACCATCTAGTCGCTTTCCATCTTCTCGTAGTAATTTTACGTCTCCATATCCACCCATCAGTGTTCACCTCGTTCGTTTTCTAGTGCTATGACAGCACCTTCGAATGTTTTCTTATGTCCCTCTTCATTGAGAGTTTGAATCAAATTGCGTGCAACACGCATGTTGTCTGCATCACCGTGAATCCAAACACGGCCGTTATCACCGACAATAATTCTGCAATCGGTTGCATCACGAATTCTGCTGACCATGGCGTTGTTATCGCCTCGGAGTGTGTCAATCAGATTTACTGGAATTGAAACAACAGCTCCTTCGTTAAGTCGTCGAAGACCAACTCCCTTCATGGTCAATACCATGTTGTGCGTTTCATCGACCTCTTGAATGCGTGCAAGAGCGGCATCACCGATGCCGAGATGTTCTCGAGTTGAACCAAATTCAACCTTCCATGGTGCCAATGACATAGGAAGGAGAGCTTGGAATGGCCCGTTAACATCGAAGAACCAGAGGTTGTTTCGAACCTCTGCTACAAATCCGATGATGAGGTCACCTGAGCGTGGCATATATGCGCTATTGATCGGTAAAACAGAAACAACATCGTTCTGTTCGTTAAGCCATCCAACCCGGGTGGCAATGAATTCGTTGTTTTCGGCAATCGTACCAGACCCTGCTCGCTTCCCGGATGATGGTCCGATGACCATTCCCGGGGTCACGAGGCGCTGCTCGGCGCCAACTTGACCTTTGGACATTCTTTTCTCTCCAGTCCGGCCACTCGACATCCCATGATAAAGGACACCCTTTTCTCAGGAGGATAATTCCTTGACTTCTGCATCCTTGGCACGTTTGAGGACTTGACCGATTATGTCGCCTTTCATACCTGCTGGAATCTCCACAACACAGGCCCAGTCTCCATTTTCCAACCATCCTTCTTTCTGTTGATAGGTGCGAAGCAATTGATTTACGCTTCCATAGGCATTGCCTGGGACACGAAAAGCGAGCCGAACGGATTCAAAACTCAGTGGTATCAATGGTTTGAGTTTGGCAATTGCATCTTTGACTTGATCTTCAAGCCGCTTGAATGGGTCGACAGAATACTTCGATTCTTCCAATGCAAGCTCAATTCGCGTACGTGGATGCGGAGACTTGCTTTTCGGTTCAATTGCTTGGCTATGGATGTGATGAATGATTTGTTGACGCATGTGTTCAACACGTGCTTTTCGTTGAGCGGTTGTCAACTGGATGGATCCTTTGTCGAGAATAATGTCGAGGATGGTTCCAACATCTAGGGTTTGGAAGTTGTTCATTAACGCTTCTTCAGTTGGTCGCTCTCCGGCACGAGCATCATGGAAAATTTCATCCATGGCCATGAAGTTGTCCAGCTCAATGTTCGAAGAATCTTCCTTCCATTGCTCAACGAGGTCAGGGTCAACCAATGCTTCGTAACGCTTACCGCCCTTTTCAAGTCGTGCAAGTACTGCATCATCGAGACTGACCATTCGGTCACCTCACAACTGTGAACGGTGTGCTTGATGCTCAATCCTCAAGAGGCTTGAGTCGGTCAAGTTGTTTGTTCACTTCTCCTCGGTCAAGGATACGGTATCCGTCGCCATCAACGACAACAACTTCAACCGCATCACGGTTCAATTCTGTATCATTGGCTGAACGGAGAGCTTCAAGACCCATTTTCATGGCTGCATTAAGCGTCATTCCGGCCTTCCAATTCTTTTCGAAATACTCGATAACGGTGTTCCTATTGCTTCCAATAGCACCTGCATGGTACGACTGGTAGGCTCCGGATGGATCTGTTTCATAGAGATGAATTCCTTCATCGTCAACTCCACCAATTAACAAGGCTGTACCGAATGGGCGTGAACCTCCGTATTGGGTAAAGGATTGCTTAAAGTCGCAAATTTTCTTGACCAGAACGTCGACTGGCACTGTGTCTGCATAGGTGATTCGGTTGATTTGCGACTCGACTCGGGCACGAGCAACGAGTTGTCGAGCGTCGGCAACGAGACCTGATGTAGCGACTCCAACGTGCTCATCAATTTTGAACATCTTTTCAATGGATTCGGGGATAATGAGTCGTGATGCGATACGCTTGTCACAGACAAGAACAACGCCCTCTTTGAACTTCAATCCAGCAGTGGTTGTACCTCGCTTAACGGATTCACGGGCGTATTCTACTTGGAACAAACGTCCATCAGGGCTAAATGTTGTAATTCCATGATCGTATCCTCTTCCACTCGGTTGCATTTATCTCACCATTTCCTTCTCGTCCACGACGCTTTATGAGGGTGATGCTTCACCTCTCTATCCTCCCCACTTGAAGGACCCATTTGAACACTTGGCTTGTTTTCCCTTAATCTCATACAGTTGAAGTTCCTGGGGGGAACATGCGAATCGCCGTTCTCAGTTCAGGAGGCAAAGACTCCTCTGCAGCATGGTGGTGGGCAATGTGTCGCGGCTGGGATATTGTGGCTATTGTTACTGTGGATATCCAGGACGGTGACTCACACATGTTCCAAGTACCGTCCACGAATTGGGTAAAGCATCAGGCTCAACTTGCGGATTTGCCGTGGGTTAACGTCCCTGCTTCGGGTTCGGTTGAAGATGAAATTAGCGCACTGGAATCAGCGTTATCAGACCTCGAAATCGATGCGATTGTCAGCGGTGCATTACGTTCTGACTTTCAAAAGCAAAGGCTGGAGTGCATGAGTCAACGGTTGAACATCCATTCCTTTTCGCCGCTTTGGCATCAGAAACCAATCAATCATCTCTCAGGAATGGTTGAGGCAGGTTTCCAAATCATGCTCACATCCGTATCTTGTGAAGGATTGGATCATTCATGGCTAGGACATGTCCTAACAAAGAAATCGCTGAATGAGCTTCATAACCTGTCCAAAAAGCATCGATTCAATGTTGATGGAGAAGGTGGGGAATACGAAACCTTCGTACTTGGTGGCCCCATTTGGTCAAGAACAATGCATGCAGAAGGTGAAGAACATCACACTGCAAGTCGTGGCGTCTTCAGAATTCATTCTGTCGTTTGAATCGCTTCACGTGCGAGTGCTACTGCCTCATCCACGAGTTCTCCTGAGACACCAATGTGATTGCTTGGCTCAAACATCGCTTCCAATTCTTCTGCACTAAATGCAGCAGATATTGCCGGCGTGCGGCTACAAACATCGATCAGTTCCTCTTTGTTTGCAACAGCAGTAAATGAAGCCTCGCGTAGAATTTCGTGTGCCTCGTCACGAGGTATCCCTCGTTCCACAAGGTCAATCATCACCTTTTCAGCCATGACCAATCCTCGTTGGGCCAGGATGTTTTCCATACAACGTTCAGCATCAACCCACATGTTGGTAAGAACTTGGCGTGTTTTGGATATGACGTCCTCGCAAAGTGCACTTCCGTGAGACAATGTAAATCGCTCGCTGCTCGAATTGGCTAGATCACGCTCATGCCACAAAAGGGCGTTTTCGTAGGTTGGAATGATAAAAGAACGAACGATTCTTGCCAGACCTGAGGCGTTTTCTGACTTGATCGGGTTTTTCTTGTGAGCCATTGTGGAAGAGCCAACTTGTTTCTTTACATCGAATCCTTCTCCCGCTTCGGACAGTTCGGATCGTTGTAGGTTGCGTATTTCTTGCAATATTTTCTCACATGTTGTTGCAACATTAGCGAGCCAAGAAACATACTCGACATATCGGTCTCGGCCAACAACTTGCGTTGTCGCTAGAGGGACACCGAGCCCTAAATGTGTCAGAATGAGCCGTTGAAGTTCACGAGCATTTTCACCTTGCGCAGCCCCTGTTCCGACAGCACCAAGGAACTTACCAACCGCAATACGAGGTGTGGCTTCATCAAGTCGAATGAGTTGTCGCCTCATCTCATCGAGCCATACGGCTGCTTTGAGTCCAAAGGTAATCGGTACCGCCGCTTGTCCGTGGGTTCGGCCAAGCATGACAGTATCCCGTTCTCGTTCAGCAACATCGGCACAGACTCCTATTAAGAGACAAAGCTGTTCCCGAAGAAGCACGATGCTATCGCGCAGTTGGAGGGCAACTGCGGTATCAACGATGTCGTTGGATGTCGCACCGAGGTGAATGCACCAGCCAGCATCTCCTGCTGCTTCAGCCATAGCCTTGGTTAATGCCATGATGTCATGACGTGTTTCTGCTTCGATTTCTGAAACACGTTCTTTGCGGACAGATTCAGGATTCGAGATCGCAGCAACAGCATTGTAATCCTCTTCTGAAACGCGTCCAAGTTGCCAATGAGCCCAAATGAGCGCTCGCTCAACTTCGAGTTGTCGTTCATGACGACCAGATTCGGACCAGATGTGTTTGAAATTTTGGCACCCATAACGGTAATCGAGAGGACAGAAGGCCATATTGCGTGGTCAAGAAGAGGCTTCATGAACCTTGCTCACTGGCAGTTGCGGTCATTTCATCGCGTGATTCCTCATCTGTCGTCATAGCATAGCGAACCAAAACCATCGCAAAGGCGGTCGAAATCAAGAAGGCGACTCCAACATAAATCGATAGGTTGTACCACAACATTGCAACTCCGACAAGTGAAACATAGGCAAAGAGTTGACAAATGTTGGAGGATGTTTGCAACTTTTTGACCATGTGATGGCTTAGCTTACCGTTGTTCTCAAGCAAGAAGGTGTAAATGAGGAAATAAATTGCTTGAAATGGCAATGTTGCAGCAATGATCGTTAACGCTACTTCACGGATCTCAGTAGGATTTGCTTCCTGTTCCATTCCCTGAAAAAGCATGACTGCGGTATTGGTTCCGAGCAATGCAGCCATAATCGTCCACCGCTTGTCTTGGGACGAAGTGCGACTTTCAACATTGACAGAGCCTTCACTCATAACCAAGACTTTGCTAAATCGGGTTTGAATATATCGCTTGATGTACGGTTTGGGATGCGGTTTTAGTAGCCGCTATGTGAAACCATCAAAGCGATTCAAGCAACTTGATTGCCGCACCAGTGATGGTCGCTACAATGAACAGAAGGATCATCATGCCGATAGGGCCGTATTGATTTGTGTCGTTGATGGCGGTGTTAAAGAAACCGTCACGGGAGACTGCTTGACCGAAACTATCGGCCTCATCGTATGGAGGTGGGTCTCTTCGAGGGATTCGCTCTCCCTTGCGAACATCACCGGACATAACCCTACCATCGAGAGAGAGGTCAAGAGCATTTTGCATGAACGGAATCAAATCATAGAAGTCCTTCCACATATCATGGCGGAACGTTGGTCGATGAATTTGAACGGAAAACGCATACATCTCTCTGTTGAGGGAGGGTGCGGTGGAACCACCTTCGGTCTCCACTGCGCAGTAAACGAAATTCAATCTGGTGGCAGGGTGTTGTGGGCATCTCCAGAAATGCCCAATGCATCGCGGTTCTCACAACTCTTTGCCTAATTAAATATCGTTGAATCCAGTCGATTCCATGCGCTCAATCTCATTGGAGCGATGGATCGATGCGTTGACGCCATCGTAGAAGCAGAACAGAGTCTACCTAGGGTCGGATTGGTGGTTTTGGATGATTGGTGTGCTCCAACAGGGAGGATTGAGAGGGAGAACTTAGAGGCTGTTTTAGACCTGGCAAAGCGAATGAAACCAGAGTCAACTCTCCTTTTGATTTCCAAGTCTGGGACAGATGTTACCGGTTCAGTAGCAACCTTTCACCCACGCTCAAAGTCTGATTTTGAACAAAGTACGTTTGAGATTTGGGGCTTGTATCCCGACCAGAGAAACAATGTCTATCTTGATGTGTCGGGAGAAATCCTGAACGGAAAGATCGAAGAATCAGGATTCTTCTTCTGAATCTTCTCCTAGAAGTTTGGCCATTTCCTCAAGTGCTTCATCATCCGGTTCATCAAAGCGTTGTGGGTGTCGTGCTCCACCTTCCAACATGTCTTCTCCAGCTACCTTTGGAGCGCGATTTTTCAGCATCTCTTCGCGATTCTTTCGTGCACGCATGGCGACAAAAATCATCATTCCGAGAAACGCGAGAATAAGAATTACAGTGGTGACTGTCTTTGCTGAGTCTTCTGCCATGGGCTCTTGTTGCCATCACCGCTAAAGATTGTTTTGCATCTTTGTGGGCTGAAAAATCGGTTTCGCAAGGTGGCGTCTTGAGGACGCTGGTGGTTGAATCCATTGATTCATCGGTAACAAACGAGGTACATTCTCCCACGCATCATTTGCCTTGTATCCACATTTCTTACATCGAAGTCCTTGAGTATGACCCATTGAGGACATCGCTTTGTGACAGGTTGGGCAAGCCGGCCTCTTTTGTTTTGTAACGAGATGTCGAATGCGCAAGAGCTCGATGTGGATTGATTGATCCGGTGCAGTTAATCCATTGCATTCGATGATATCACCTTCTTGCAATTGTTGACAAATTGTTGCAATGCTTCCTGACTCTTTGAAAGCCAAGAATCGGTTGTTTTTTGTGTGAATCAGTGTATGGCCTCCTTTCAGAACCTCGATGTTGTTGACGCAAACTTCAATCGGTTTGTCCAAGTGGTCATTGGTTGCTTGATTCGTTTCGAAGACCATCGAACCAGAATTCTGTTCCGTGCCTGGTGCATCAAGAAGCAAGCGTAGTGCTTCTACCGCCACTTCCCGAGTCCATGTCCTAATACCAAAAAGCACAGGTGATGCGCCTTTTGGTGCCAACAAAGAAGTTCCAAGACGGTCATCACGACAAAGGAATGTTCCATCCATCTGTTCAACGAGATTCATTGCGTCTTCGTCCAATTGCCTTGCATAGTTGTTTGAAATGTCTCTCCATGCAATGGCTTCGAAGGTCGATTTTTCTGATGGCCACAGAACTGCAAGGGTTGCTCCAATTCTTCCGTGACCTCCCCATGATTTTTTGGCTCTTGGCAAATCATCGACAGATATTTCCTCTCTCAAACCCCTTCTATAGAACTCATCATCGAAGTTAACGTCAGAAAACCAGACCATTCCGGGGTCTGATGGATACTGTTTTCGTTCACTGTGTTGGCTTGTTTGCATTGCTCCTTTGAGCGGTAGAATCTTTTGATTCCAGTACTGATCTAAAAACGACAGTAATTTGGATTCGTCATCTGAATTCACTTCTACGGCGACCGCAGCGTTTCCTCGGGTGCGTTGTCGGGCGAATGGCCACAAGCGCACAAGTCGAGATTGTCCGACTTCAACAGAATCGGGAAGAGCTTGAATGAGTCGATACAATACTTCCGTTGTACATCCGCCTTCAAGAGAATCGGTGTCGTCCAATCCAAGCCAACCCATGTTACCACCTCATAGGATCGTAGTAATCACCTTCATCTTCGTCATCAAGAACTCGGTCAATGACTTGTGGCAAACCCAATCGATCAGAGACTTCGAATGTTCTTGCACCAACTGCCCAACCTGCTCCCATGTCGGATTTTCGATCACCGATCATTGCGTCGAGTGCATGCCAAGAATCTGGTTTTGCTCCAGCCCAATCGATTCGGCCGTTGATTTTCCGTTCATCGCGTAGCAAATTGTTTCCTTTTACAAGCATTCCAGGCCAAGGCTTCCTACAACCACAACGGTCTCTGTTTCGATGTGGACAAGTAACAATGATGTCGAGAACTGCGTCTTGATTCTCTTCAAGAAGTTGTCTTCTGAGTTCATCATGAATCGTTTTCAATCGTTCAATGGTCCAAAGTTGGCGCATGATTGGTGACTGATTGGTGACAACACAAATGCTGTATCCTTTCGCACGTAAACGGGCAATAGCATGACCACTGCCGGGTATCATTTTCAATTCATGAGGATGATTGACGTAACCATTCCTGCCATAATTGAGGACGCCATCACGATCGATGAATGCAATTGGACCCGTGGACGAACCCGAACCATCGACAATGGGCCCATCCATGACCACTCGACATTGAACAAGTTGTTGGACTTAATGGGCAAACGTTTCTATGAGGTAGAGTTCTGGGATTAGCATGTTCCTTTCCAAAGAGGTTGCAACCATCGCAGGTGCTCTTGGGATGGTTTTTCTTGCTTTTTCTTGGCACAAGAGGCATAATGAGGGTGTTTCACGTCTTGCCCAAGCGGGTTGGGTTTTGGTTGGAATATATTTCTTCAATGATTCATTGTATTATTTTGAACTTGGAGATATCGTCCTCACGATTATGACAGCACTTGCTCTTCCAATCGCAGTTGCTTTGGTGATTGCTGAAGCACGTTCTCTCACTGATCGAGACCGGGCGGCTCTGAACTGGGCCCGAGGATGTGTGGCATATGCAGGTGGGCCTTATCTTCTCGTAGCACACATACCATGGCTTTCTGTACTTGCCATTTGGTTTGTGGCATCGCAAGTGGCCATCTTCCTCTCGTTTACAGGAACGATTGACATTAAGCTTGGTGAGACGTACGTTAATACAGATCAGGGACGTTTTCTCTGGGACGATTGGGAAGGAAACAAGTGGTTCATGACAGACGGTTTTGCTGAACATCCGTTCCAAACAGAATTGGTTATGGCCGATGGAGGGTTCATCGGTATCAATTTCGTTCTCGCTTGTACAGCACTTCAATCAATGATTGTGTTTATCGGTGCTATTTCAGTACTCGATGTCGATCGAAAACGAAGAATACGCGCACTTCTGTTCACAGTACCAATTATTCACATTCTCAATTTGTTCCGTAATGCAGGACTGATCTGGATGCATCATTCTTACGAAGGATGGGAATATCTTGGAATGAGTATGTTCGAGTTTGGACATTCCTACGCAGCTCGCGTCGTCTCTCTCTTTGCAATGTTTGTGATGGCCATAGCCATGTTTGACTTGCTACCTGAATTGCATCGGCATATCTTGCGATTAATGGAAGCTGCAGGGCTTCGTAAGAAAAAATCGAAAATCAGTTCTTGAGCCAAGGTGAATCAGGATCGTCTCGATGCCACAACCTGCCACTGTTAGCAGGGTATTCGATGTGCTCACGCCCTTTGGAATCCATCATCCCCATCAAACTTGCAGCAGGCTCTTCCATTGAAGGTTCAACGTTCGATTGTCCAAAGTCATAGATGGGCATGTCCGATGTTTCAAAAGTAGGAGGTGGCGTAGAAATCGTTTGCAATTGAGGAGCTTCTGGAACTTGTACAGATGAATTCATCTCGTTGTTCATGTTCAGCATTTGTTCTGCGAAGGCATCGGTTTTGTTCCATTCTTGTTCCATCCGTTGTGTAGAACCGCCTCCACCACGTGCAAAGAGTACCAACAATCCAATGAGAACGATGAGTAAGGCACCTCCGGCACCGTAAACGACATCATTTGCAACGCTCGGTGCAAAGTCTGCGTTGTCTCCGATTCCGTCACCATCAGCATCCTTTGATTCACTTGGATCGTTCGGGAACTGATCGTCAATGTCCGGTACTCCGTCACCATCCGTATCGAATGGGTTGAACGTGGTGATACACGTTCCAATTGCCTTTTCAAGTTCTTCATGCGATACGTAATTGTCCTTATTGATGTCGATGAGGCTCAAATCATACGAGTTCTTCAATGTCAGCGAATCAAAGAATTCCAAGGATGTTTTGTAAGGAAGTTGTTCGATCATGAACTCAAGTTCATTCTCGCAAGTACATGCATATGCTAAAACTTCATTGAATTCAATCATTCCATCCTCGTTCAAATCGACATCCGAGAATTCTGTATCCTCTCCAGGTCCTGACCTCCTAAACTCATCTGCATTCAACAGGCCATTCCCGTTGATGTCTACCTCCTTGAAGAATTCTTCAAGTCCGTCATCGCAACCATAGATGTCCTCAGGGTCAACGACAAGTGGAGGTTCTGGCCCTGGGCCTGGGCGAGCGTCTTCCTTCCAATAGGCGACAATGGAGACATCCGAGAAATCGTCTTGTGCAACGACGGTAATGTCAAAACGACCGGCAGCAGGTGAATAGATGTACAATTCTTGATAGGTACCTTCTCCATACGAAGTGAACTCTTCTCCGAAGATGTCCTCATCCATGAAGTCATCAAAACCTTCGAACTCACCAAAGTCAAACAAGTCACCGTAGTCCACCTCGCCATCAGCAGTGATGTACAGGGACCCCTCACCACCACTTGTGGTAATGATTAGCTCTTCAGCACGTGATTCAAGATCCACATAGAAGTAGAGTTCTTCTCCAGCAGGAGCACTGAGTCCGTCGATGTCTTCATCATTGAACAACTGAATCGGTGTACCATCATATTCCCATACGTACAGATCTTCAAAGGAAGCGGTGATTGAAACTCCACTGAATACACTCTCTGAATCGAGCAGAATGTGCCATTTGCCGGGTGTAGGATTGTTGAATCCTATCTTGTCACCAGCACCGGGAGCTCCTGAATGATGTTCTGCTTCGCTTGCAGTAGGTGTGTTCTCATAGCGCATGTGGAGCGTGGCCTGTCCGAATCCACCGTCGAGGTCAACCTCGAGTCGCTCGGTTCCAGTTGGCACTTCAATGAAGAAATACTGGTCAAGACCATTGTAACCGCTCATCGGTCCATATGGCACGCCAGGTTGCAGTTCAATCGCAGTCGATGGATCCGCGTTGGCTGGAGCATAGGTGAAATCAGCAACAATTGTGAAATCAGACGACTTGCGATACGTAAACGCTGTGATGTAATATATTCCAGGCTCTACATCGAACAAATTGACTTCGTCACCGTTACCATCATTGGTCGACCAAGCAATGTTGCTTTGTTGAGAGCCTCCTTCAGAAAATTCATCGAAACCTGGTTCCGTGTAATAGTAGTAGTAATTTGGATCGATTGGTCCTCCTGAGGATAATATAAGGTCGACATTCCCTTTACCTCCGTATGTTTCGATCTTAAGTTCAGTAAGCGAATCTGTTACATTGACGTAATAGTATTCCAGAGCTGCATCCCAACTGTCACGTTCGGATTGAACGGATTGTGATGTTATTGGAACACCGTTAAACAATTGCGTCATTTCATCGAGACTTGGTGGCTCTTCTGCTACCTCCCATGTTGCTTGAATCTCAAATTCATCCAAATCAGACAAGGCCACAACTGAAAACCAAACGACATCGGATTCCGGCCAAGACCAAGAATTCCAAACGGATCCATAATACCCAGTCAATTCCTGATCATAGTCCCATGGAGCAGGGATTTGGTCGAATCCGACATAGGCCTCAAATTGCATGTTTGATTCAAATTCAAAATCCCAGTCATCATAGAATTCTTCTGACCATCCCCAAATGTAGATGTCGAGCATGAATGTGTAGTCGTCAAGATCCACATAGAAAAGCAGCGTATCTCCTTCTTGAATTCCATCGATAACCATGTTTTCATCGTTGAGCAGTTCTACTGATTGCGCAACAATTGAACCATCTGGCATGACCCAGTCAGCACCGTGAATATCACCTCTTCGATCCATAGATGCATCGTTCAGAGCGTCACCAGTGTCGCTTCCTTCACCTTCCCAAAATGTCCATTGACTTACAGGTTCCCAAGTGCTATTTTCAACGAACGAGATGGTAACGTCATCGATGATCCCCTCGAAGTGGTAGCAGTCGCAACCAGCACCCATGCGGGCAATGTACAGTTCATCACAGGAATCACCTGAGGTGAAACAATCATTCGAACCAAAATCACCTTCTGGGATGTTTGCATCTTCGGCAGATATATTTCCTGCAGCGACCCCGTCGATGGTGAAAAATCCTCCAACTCCTTCGATAAGCTGAACTCCAATGGTATGCCATGTGTCCTCAGTAATGCTCATGTTCGATGTTGGATGCTTGGAAAGACTGTACTCGGAAGCATACCCAATGGCTCCATCGGAGAGGTACATGCCCCATCCATAATCTCCTTTCATGGTAATAAATCGAATGCCATCAAGGTTTGTGGCCTTAACTGTCGCCTCAATTTCCAACGAACCATTGGCGATGAGTGCATCATCATGATCAACGACAATGTGGTCACCAACACCATCGAAACGCAACGAGAAATCTGCGCCAGGTCCAACCTCAACCACACCATAGACCGGGAAGTATTCTGGGTTGTTCTCTAAATCGTTCCATGTTTGGGGCATGATGTTCCCCATATTCGTTGATGCGATGTGAACGTAGTCTGAATCATCGCCTCCAGTTGGTTGATCTATGCCCCAATTTCTGTATAAAAACGGAGTGCCATCGTGCCATCGGTAGAGGCCTTCATCTTGGACATCGTTCAATCCAATCCAAAGGTGTCGGCTTTGGTCTCCAAAGCCAGCAAATGTGTCAAAGACCCAGGTGTTTTCTTCTTGACTATCGATGGTTGTCAGGTATCCATCGAGCGATCGTGCCTTGAATGCAGCATCTTCCCAAGATGATGCAGAGAGTAGGTGATACGTCTTATTGTTGTCGGGATTGACTGCAGTATGCATGATCTCAATTTCATCGAGTACGCTTGAGTCTGCTTGTACCGGTGCAACCAAGCATGTTGATGCGAGCATCATCAAAATCAAGACAGAAGCAACAACTGGAGAGCCTTTGGCCATGTTCCTGTCAATGATTGGACGTTCATAACTCCATTGCCTGCGGGTCAGTGAAAAAAAACCCCTCATGCTCTTGTTTTATTTTCGAATGTTATATCAAGAACTTGGTAAAGTGTTTTGTCCTTCATTCAATTTTCTTGCCACCAATACGGAGTTCTGTCTTGAGAGGCATTTGATGTTCCCACGCAAATTCTTTCACAACACGCCATCCTTTCTCGCTTCCTTCGTAATCTGTAACATCGATGATTTTGTTTCGTGTATTGGCTTTGAATGCAGCAACAGGTTCAGCATTGCGGAAAACAAGATAGGCGCTCCCGAAACCAAACCTTTCCTTAAGCACATCACCGAAATATGGAGCTATCGGATCGGTAGGGGGGAGAACAAAGTCTCGTATTGGATTGATTGATTTTGCTGATTCCAACAATTCTTTTCGGCCCCAACAAATTTCGTGCAAATTTTCGATGAGGAAGCCTTTGACGAGCGTTCCATCATCCTCGAATTCATTGAGAATTGCTTTCAATTCTTCAGGTTTAAACGGCGTACCTGAAAGCCGCAGCAATTGTTTGATGGTAATGATCGGGAAATCACTCACCAAGTTGCGGAGGTACTCTTTTCGTAGATGAACAGGATCTTCATCGGTTCGTGGGTGGACTGCTCGGAATCCACCACGGAAATCCTCGACGATGTGACCTGTGCGGATGAGAGGTTGAACGAGTTTTCGAAACTCTGATTGTGTTAATGCATGTCGTTCTTTGAAAATGTTTGGATCGGTTTGAGCACTAAAGAAATCAATGATGTCGACCAAGTCTTCTTCGGGAGGAATGCCACGAATGGTAAGGAGGGTCTCGAAGTATTCGTAAGGAGCCCATACTTGGTGCCCCCTCATGTTGACACCTTTGTGCAATCGATTTGCACTGGCCATGGATTTAAGATTCGTTCGGAATACTTCACAACGACCACGCAATGCAAAATCATCACGAATTTCCTTGATTTTCCGAAGAGCTAAGGTTTCGTTTTCATGTCGAGTCTCCTGATGCAGATGGTGTTGATGGAACAACGCCCGTTCAGCGATTTCTCTTGGCTGTGGGTCGACAACACCGCCTCGAATCATTCGCTCACCAACCTGTTTGAATCCAATTCGCTCCAATCCATCTCGCATTGGTTTACTTAGTTCTGAAATGGGTTCGCTGTTGACGTTCGTCAGGACAGCAACGTCAACCAGTTGGTCTGCATGATTTTCAAGTAGAATCAGAAATGCATCACAGAATTCTTCAAAATAGGCTGTTGGAACGTGCATGTCCTTAATTTCAAGATAATCGTTGACCCGGAACATAAGCACCTTTCCAACAGGATCAACACCCTTGAAGACAGGAAGATACCAACCACGATCCAATGCTGATCGTACTTCCCAAATAAATCGAGAAACGTATGGATCGGATTGTGTGAGAATTCGAATTGTTCGATCCTCACGGCGTGGAACCTGTAGCATCTCGACTTCACTTGGCGTGCAGTAGAAGTCTTCTGTATCAGGGACGAGTGCGGTCACCTTTGAAATGCGCCCACTTGTTTCAAGATTATGCAGGGCAACAAGAAGATCTTCGTAATTCCTTGAAACATAGAAACGCAAAGTGCTTGCCTTTACAGGACCCATTCGACGGACAACTTCTTCCAAAGCATCTTCAAATTCCATCGGTTTGTAAATACCGTGGACTTTGTGGAATAAGGACAAACGACGTCTCCTTCCGATCACTTCCTCGAATTGCTTGACAATCAACATTTGCCGATCTAAATTGGATATTGCATTCTTGACATCTCGCTCCAACTGACGATGTTCTTCACCTTTCGGGAAGTCCTGGACCAATTCCTGGCGTGTAATGTTTTCATCCGGGTGAAGCTTGGAGAGAATCTCTTCTTCCATCGCTCCAATCCACGGTTCTGGTTTGAGTCCTAAGAGCATAGGAATGTTGTTTTTGGTTGTGTACCCCATTCGATTGTGCAACAATCGACCACTAACGACATCTGAATCGAGTTGCAAGTCTTTCCAATCTTTAAATCGGAAATCCTCGATTCTGTAGAGTAATTCTTGTTGCTTTTGGACCAAGACGTGTTCGTTGAAGGCTTCGAAAACATCATCGTATTTTTTGAAGGATTTATCCAACACAAGATTTTGAATCCATCGGTATTCAACAATCTCTTCTTCGCCCCCAGTAATCCGATGTTCGTCCACTTTCAGGATTAATTCTGCTTCATTCGTTTGCGTGAAGAAACCCACTGAAATAACGTTGCGAGTTTCCAATTCATGGACGATGCGATCCACTGATTTCTCTGAGAATGGGAGTCGTTTGTGCAGGATTTCTGTCGTTTTCGGGCCTTCTGAACCGAGGATTTCAAGGATTTTTACACGCAGAGCCTCATGTGGATCTCCGACAGAAACAGTCTTCCATTTTGTTGGAGTTGTTCCGTCAAATTCAGTGGCGATTTCAAAAGACATGTCCTTTGTATCATAATCTCGTAAATCAACAATCGAACTTGAATCACTGGATGCAAGACATGCGAGTGTCCCATGGATTTCAGCCATGAATGGGTTGAACCATTTTCCATCGATGTCACGTTCACCCGTTCCATCGATCTTCGTAATCTTTCCACGATTGCAGAGATCTTCCACCCACGATCGAATCACTCCCAACTCAATACCCTCGAGTTTATCTCGATACAATGGATTGTTGAATTCTCGATCGAGGCCCCCTCCGTGCAGCATAAGTTCGTACAATGTATCTGGAGAATGGGGAGTTGGCGCTTTATCACTGTAATATTTGTCCAACTGTTCAGTTGTCATTTCCGTCGCTAGACTACGTGTACCCATCAAGCGTCGAAGAACCTCAGGATCGATGTCTTTGACAAGGAAAGCACGTGTCTTCATCGACATCAGGTCTTCGAATGCGGACATGTAGAGGCTCATACCGAGGCGAGATGGAATCGTCACCTTGGTGTGAACAATACGAGCATCTCCCTCAATGCACGATTCGAGGAATTGGTTTAATCCAAACACGTCAATATCGCCAAACAAAACCTCGTTCTTGGCTTCCCTCATCAACAAGGAACCTTCCATTGTTCTGTGGCGGGTAAGTAAGGCTTCGGCTTTTTGTTGGAATTGTTGTGGACTGATCTCTTCTGCACCGACGCGCTTTGGAATAATCATCGACCGACCAGCCACTTCTCGAAATCGCTTAGCAAAAATTTGCGTATTGATGATGTATCTTTCAATGACCTCTATGTGATTGTTCGACCGGAATGCTTCGTACAGTTGCCCTGGATCCACATCTTGAGCAGTTCGAATCAACAATCCATTTTCATCAAACGACAATTCAATGACACTTACTCCTGATGATTCTGCAATCCCTGCCATAAAATACCCAAGAGCAGTGTTGAATGCACGTCCTCTGCAAGTGGTGATAAGATAGGCAGGGTGACCTGTTCCTATGATTTGTTCAATCAAGATTCGGTTTGGTTCTGGGACCTGGAACGAATCGATTGTGTGCTCTTCCAAGTGTCTGGCAATTGCATTGGATACTGAATTGCTTAACCCATATGCGTCCCTCAAGACGACTCGCGGGTCTTGTTCCCTACGCAACGAAATCATACAATGTCGTATTAGAGACAGAAGGGATGATGACAATTCACGACTTCTCGAACGTGCTTCTCCTGACCATGAAGGAACAGTAGGTCTGTACCCGGTGACGCTTGAAACGTTGACGCGAGTGCCTTGGATGTTGGTGACTCGATAGGTCGAACCACCGAGTAGAATGACGTCGCCCCCCCGCAAATTGGAAACGAACGAACCTGAGAGTTGACCGAGAATCGAACCTTCTGCATTGAACACGAGGTAAGAGTTGTCTGGAGCAATTGTTCCGATGTTTGTGTAGTAAATCATACGCGAATAGCCGCGTTTTCCATATGTGTTATCTTCCCAATCGATCCATACACGACGTTCTTCCTCTAGCATGTCCAAGACTTCAATAAAATCGTCATATTCGAAATTTCTATAATTCCAGGCGCTGGAAACGATTTCGAATGCTTCATCAATGTCAATTTCGTTGATAATAACCAATCCGATGAGGAATTGGGCCACAACATCGAGACAGTTTTCAGGAAAATCCAATCGATCCATATCTCCCGATTGAATGGCGGCTTGCAAAGCTGCGAGTTCAATCAGGTCATCAACACTTGATGGAAGAAATCGTGCACGAGGAATGCCGCCAACATGGTGACCTGCACGACCAATTCGCTGCAATGCAGTCGCGATGTCACCGGGGGAACCAAGTTGAATCACCATGTCGACGGCACCGATGTCGATACCCATTTCCAACGATGAAGAGGTGACGACAGCCCGAAGATGACCATTCTTGAGTTGTTGCTCAACATTCAATCGAATTTTTTTATCCATTGAACCATGGTGTCCAGCCACCAATTCTCCAAGGCCAAATTCAGGTCTTCGTAATCGTTGGACGAGCGTTTCTGTCATTTTTCGAGTGTTGGCGAAAACCAACGTCGTGGTGTGTGCAGTAATGAGGTCGGCAATGACGTTGATGTTCTCGTCCAATATTTTCAGAACCGGTAAATCACTGAATTTTGGGTGTGGAAGTACGATGTCGAGATCAAGTTCTCTCGAACCAGATACCTTTGCAATGTGCACCTTTTGACCCTCTCCACGAGATTCACGATCGTCACTTGCCACCAAATATTCTGCTACAGTTTCTAGTGGTTCCATCGTCGCTGAAATTCCAATTCGTTGGACTGGACGCTCGAGAAGTGTATCCAAATACGCAAGTGTCAGGGCAAGATGAACACCTCTTTTCGTAGGGACAAGAGAATGCAACTCGTCGATAATCATGTATTCGACGTTACTAATGATCGGCTGAAATCGAGGTGATGTGATGGCAATAGCAAGGCTTTCAGGTGTTGTAATGAGAATGTGAGGTGGCTTTCGAAGCATCTTTTGTCGTTCAGATTGGGGCGTATCTCCGGTACGTAATCCGACTCGAATTTCTTGTGCTCTATCGGGTAAAAATCGTTCAGATATTTCATTGAGTGGACCAATGAGATTCTTCTGAATATCGTTAGCGAGTGCTTTGATTGGAGAAATGTAAACACAATGAATGCGTTGTTCCAATGTTCCATTCAACGCTTTACGTACCAATTGGTCGATGATCGTAAGGAATGCGGTTAGTGTCTTACCCGAACCTGTCGGGGAACACAACAAAAGATGTCCACCATCCATGATGGTTGGAATGGCAAGTTTTTGCGGGCGAGTAAAATCTGGAAATTTTTCCATGAACCAGTTTCGTACTGGAGGACATAATTTGTCCATCAAATCATCCTTTTCAGTCGGATGTTCGAGATATGTAATCTCAGGCATTTTTTTTTCACCAATCTCAGTGATGTGGAGGCAAGGTACGACACATATGAGTGTTTCGTTTCTCCCTTACGCCCAACCAAGACCTTTTTTGCCCCATCGGCGAACGGTTTGTGTATCTGGTTCGTCGCTAGCTATGAGCAATGGTGACTGTGTTGATATTGGAGGCATTAAAATCTCATGAAGGGCTTTTGTTGGGCAAGAACCGATGCAAGAGAGGCAGCCAACACATTGGGATGCTACGACAACGACTGGTCGTTTCTTGTGATTACGTTCTAGAGGATTGTGTGTAAGTGGTAGTAGTGCTTCAAATGGACAATGTGGTATGCACAAATCACAACCCGTACAATCCGCTTCGGTAATTGCTACCATGGACTGTCCCATGGAGATGCCTATGTCTCCGGGTTTTTGAATGCAAGCCTTCGTTCCAGAGGTCAAGTTGAAATGCCATCTCCATCAGGAAAGGTTGAGGGGATTTCCTGCCTAAAGATGATGCACGCCTTGAACGGTTGCAAGGAATGTTGCGACAGCGCGGCATTCTCCTTCCTGCATTTGATATCTATGGCGGAGCAAAAGGGTTGTACGATTTTGGACCAGTTGGAGGACGCCTTCGTTCAAGGTTAAACCAAGTTTGGCTCGATCATTGGCTTTCCATGGGTGATATCGTTGAGATTTCCTGCCCGACAGTTACGCCTTACGAAGTTCTTGAAGCGAGTGGGCATGTTGGAGAATTTTCAGATTTCATGACGGTATGCAATCAATGCGATGAGGCGAGTCGTGCAGACACACTTTTAGAAGAACATCATCCAAATCCTGATGCGTTATCGAAATCAGAATTGCAGAATTTGCTTAGTGAATTCAACCCACCTTGTCCTACGTGTTCTGCTTGCGATTGGAGTGAAATAGAGGCTCAAAATTTGATGTTTTCCACGACCATCGGGGCTGGTTCATCAGGACGTCAAGGGTTCATGAGGCCAGAAACTGCTCAAGGTATGTTCACTTCCTTCCCTTCATTGTATCGTCATTTCAGAGAGCGACTTCCATTTGGTGCAGTGCAAGTTGGAAAAGGCTACAGAAATGAGATATCGCCACGACAAGGTATGATTCGCTTGCGTGAGTTCAACATGGCGGAATTGGAATATTTTATCGACCCGAACCAACCGATTGAACATGAATTTTCGTCTTGGTCGACCATGAACTTCAACCTGATTGATGGTGAAGGGAAGTCCCATCAGTTGTCTTTGTTTGATGCTGTTGAAATGCAGTTGGTTCGCCATGCAACGGTTGGATATTTTATGGGCAAAACGTATGATTTCCTCATCGGTGTTGGCATTGATGCAAATCGGCTTCGTTTCAGACAACATGCTTCCGATGAGATGGCCCACTATGCCTCGGATTGCTGGGACGTTGAAATCGAAGGATCCTACGGTTGGGTCGAGTGTGTTGGTATCGCACATCGAGGATGTTACGACCTGGAAGCTCATGAAAAGGCTACAGGCAAAACACTCCGGGCACGTCGTGAATTCTCAGAACCTAAAATCGTTGAGATCGATGGTTGGACAATCGATGGTGGGGCAGCAGGACCTGCATTCCGTGCAGATGCTGGTCAAGTCAAAACAATCGTCGAATCTTTTGATTCAGATGTAGAGTTCCCAACAGATGTCACTCTCTCCGATGGGCGTACAATCACTGTAGGTCCAGAACATGTCAAGCGAGTCCAGAAAACGGTCAAAGAAACCGGTGAATGGTACATCCCACATGTTGTTGAGCCGGCATTTGGCATTGACAGAATTCTTTGGCATGTCCTTGATCATGCCTATGTTGAAACCGAAAAGAGTGGTGAACCTTATCGCATGCTCAAACTTTCATCTTCGATTGTCCCAGTCGATGTCGCCATTCTCCCGCTGTTCGAAAAGGATGGTATGGATGATGTTGCGATTGAAATTCATCAACGATGTTGTCAAACATCAGGAATTGTTTCTCTTTATGATGCAAGTGGTTCGATTGGAAAACGTTATGCTCGTGCCGATGAAGTAGGGGTTCCAATTTGTGTCACAGTTGATCATCAATCTGTCGAGGATAGAACAGTAACCATTCGTGATCGAAACGATGGTTCGCAAACTCGAATTTCCATTGATGAACTTCCTTTCTTCTGAAGAAAGAAACATCTTCAAGAACCGTCGTTATCTTGGGAATTTATGAGCGGTGCTTCAGATTGGACTGAACGGCATCGCCCAACCTCGGAGCACCAACTTGAGGGCAATGAAGGACAACGTCGCAAAATACGCGAATGGCTCGATGGATGGGTTAAGGGGCAACCAAAGAAAAGGGGTATTCTCCTCGTTGGGCCGCCT
>CAXQWT010000100.1:0-10107 GCA_964227855.1 Salipiger bermudensis
CCATGGAAAAGGGTGTTCAGCGCCAGTATGCTCCTACATCGATCTGTTTTGGTTGCGGCCCTGCAAATCAAAAAGGGCTTCAGATTGACTCCTATCGTAAAGGCAACGGATTGGAATTGAAGTTCACTCCCTCAGAAGAACACCAAGCCTTTCCAGGGATGGTCAATGGTGGGATCATCGGAACACTCCTTGATTGTCACGGAAACTGGGCAGCTGCTATTGCTCTTATGGACCAACATGGGTTGGATGAGCCACCCTGTACTGTCACAGCATCCTATTCTGTCTCGTTACGAAGACCAACTCCCCTTGGAGCAGAATTGCATGTTGAAGCCTATCCGGAGGAAATCGGCGAGGACAGAGTTGCTGTTCGGATGGAGTTGAAAGCCAACGACAAGGTCTGCGCAACCGGCAAAGGATTGTTTGTAGCTGTGAAGGAAGGCCATCCTGCTTATCATCGGTGGAATTGAGGTACAAGTATGGCCAAACCATCCATTGAGCAGACAGAGGCCCTCGCCAGAATGAAGGATGAAGTTCTCGCTGAAATGAAAGCCATGGGATTTGAGAACCAAGAACGTCTTCAAGCATTGGATTCGATTCCACTTGCAGTACTACGAAGAAATGCAACACAACGTCACGGTGTGACTCGATTTCGAAAAGGTGCTCATGCTGTAGAGTTGAACACAGAAGATGTTGAAACAATCGATCTTCATCCAGTGCTGCTCAACAGTTCTTGGTCCGACTATGCTCGATTTGTTTTGTATCATGAATACCTCCATGCTCTAGGGCATCGATTTCATGATTCAACTTTCAGAGGCTTGGAACAGATGTGGCCACACAACGGTGCAGAACGAGGACGTGAATTCACCCAATACCTCCGTCAACGAACTGCATCATGGTTGTGGGTGTGCAAAACCTGCGACAACAAGTACCCTCGAAAACGTAGAGCAAACGGTCGTTTCCGATGCAGAACATGTTCAACAATACTCATCGACGTAGTAAACGCGCAGGAAGCAAACTAAACAAGTCATCATATCTCGGAGATACAAGGTGAATCCATGAGTATGAGAGGAGGCTGTGTTGTTGTCTTCCTACTTCTCTGCATGCTACCGTTCTCCGCAAGCGGTTCATTGACCGATCAAGAATCGGGTGGAACGCTGTATTTTTCCTGTGATTCTGATGAGAACTGCCAACTGACTCCTGTACCTATCGGAGAGGAAATCATCTCGGGTTCAGTGCAAGCAAATCCATTGATGCCCGAATCGGTTGCTATTGAATTTGACATGACGCCATCTCAAACTGAACTTGCAGTATTGCCGGATGTCCTTGATGAACTCTTCATTGATTTACGGGTCCAAGGCGATACCCTCGGCGTCTATACACCCGATATGGAAGTCAAACTCATCATCGGCTCAAGCATTACGAACCTGGAATCTGAGGATTCTGGGATTCCAGGTGCAGGAACAGAGAGTGGACACCGATGGGAAGACGAGTCGTTGAATCTTGACCAAGGCCGCCTCCTCTGGCCGGATGATGTTGTTCGAGCACGCATTGTCTTCACCGTCGACCGACCTTCAACATGGGAGTTGCATCTTCGAGGTTCATCTTTCATCAAACTTGATATCGCCTGGTCAGAGAATGTTGCTGCAAAGGACGTTGATGAACCAACCAGCGCATTGCAACCCAAATCAACATCACTCGAGGATGTCCATTATGGAGCACTTGTAGGTGATGATTCGGATTGCTGGTCCTTCAATGTCGAATCGAACGAAATCATGAGAATTCTCATCCAATGGGAAGATGTTCCGCTTGAATTGCAACAAAGCAACGGTGTTCATCGTTTGAGAACTGCGGGCGGGTTACAGGTTGCTGCACCTGAAGTCATCACCAAAGCGGACGGAGACGAATTTTTGACAAATTATCGTTGGCGAGCGCTTGACCCCGGCGATTATGTGTTCTGTTTGAATGGTCAAACCGATCGCTTCCAACCCTACATTTGGAGCGGAGTCTATGCTGTTGAAAGCTCAGGCCCAACCGATGCATCAGAATTCGAAGGGAAAGTCAGTTATGAGGCCCAGTTCTTTGATTTTTCAACAGGGGAAGAGGCTGAATTATCGCCACAGAGCGGATTGTTCCTCATCCCAATCATCGGCTTCCTCATTTTCTTTGCAGCACAATTCTATCGTTCGACAACCTCCAATCGCTTACGCTTCTATGTCTTTGTTCCTGCAGTTGTCCTGCTGTTTCTTAGTGGAATCGTGAGTCCACTTTGGACCATGGCTGATGAGATGCAATCGGATTCGGAGTGGTCACTTGAACAACTCCTCGACCAGCGTGTTAAGCAACTATGGGATGTATCGAGTCCTGCAACACCTGAAGCAACCATGATTGAACACGTCGGAGCAACATTCGGAATTCGAGATGGGGAATCGTTGAGCCTCTGGTTAGAGATTGATTCAGCCTATGAAAGGCAAGATGGTCGTTGGCAACTTTCTGTTGAGGGACTAGATGAAATCCGAATCGATCAACTTGTATTTAGCCAAATATCAGATGCACGAAATGGAAGGATTACCGATGGATTGGATGAACAGATCGTCCAATTCTCGATCATTGCAACAAGAGCATTGTTACTCGATTTGATGATGTTGGAAGCACTTCTTGTTGTCGAGAAACAGCCGTCGAATTCAATCCACCACATAGAGACTTCAATGATTTCAACATCTTCGTTCGGCTCCATATCCTCACCGACGTGGTCCACTCGCCCAGCTGGGATAGAGGATTCCTCCTGGAAACGGTTGCAAACATCACTCTATCCTGAACGAATCACAGTAACTCTGTGTGATTGTGAACTTGATTTGCTCGATCTTCAAGTCGATTACTCGAACCAATTCGATGCGGAAGACTCTCCTGAGTTCAGTGCACTACGCCCGTCAAATGGAATCATCCCTTACTCAGGCGTAGTAGCATTCATTTCGCTACTTGTTGGACTCACAATCGTTGTCAGCGAAGAAAACCGAAGGCGAAAAGCAAAGAAATTAGCAGAGGCTTATTCGACCAACAGTACGATTTGGACCTCACTCTTCTGAGGACGACTTCTTTGCTTTCTTAGAAATGGTTTCAGCGTCTTCGTCACTGATACCGAGCGCACTTTGGAAACGCTTCAAATCAGCGAGCTCATCTTCAGTGATGATACCGTCTTCCCAAGCTTCTTCGTAAGCCTTGGTGAGGAATTCCTTGTAGGCATCAGGGTTGAGCAGAACATCTCGAATGAGGCCATGATCGACGCTACCGCTCGAAGAAGAGGATGCGCTGAGTTCCATCATTGCAGCAGAACGGCGCATTTCCTTAACAGCCATGTCCTTCAGACCATGCCCCGCCCAAACGGCACCTGCTGCAACCACGGAAGCAGCAAACCAACGCATCAAGTCTGGATCAACCAATTCACCGGGAGTGACCAAATGGAAGAGGCCAAGAACAGCCATTGCTGCTCCACACATGACCTCGAACCAATCGTTGAGGTCTGGTTCGTCTGAAAACACCGACAGGCGTTGTTCAATCAGGAGTTCGGTCTGTTCGTCCATAAACGCCGTAGAGACTGGAAGGTCTTAGGCGTGTCGGCATCACAGCCAAAGCGCATTCCTTTTCAGCCGTTGACGTAACCTACGGTTATGGGCGAAGACAAAAGGTCGATTCGGAACCTTTCATTGCCCAAGAAAGCCATCGATTTTTTTGAAACAAAATGGGGGATTAAACATCTTCATCCTCCACAACATGAAGCGATGAAGGCAGTGTTCAATGAAAGCAATATTTTGCTCGCAATTCCAACTGCATCCGGTAAGTCACTTGTTGCTTACATTACAATTTTAAATCAACTTCTCAATCTCAATCCTGGTTCACGAGCGGTTTACATTGTCCCGCTCAAAGCACTCGCTAGCGAAAAATTTGAGGAATTGAAGGAGATCGGGCAGCATCTTGGATTAAACATCGGCCTTGGAATCGGAGATGCAACCTCCGAGGCCAAAAACATCGACGAATCAGATATCCTGATTTGCACATCCGAGAAACTTGATTCATTGATGCGTAGCCGCTCAGAGCTCATGAGCAACGTTTCAGTCGTGGTTGCTGATGAATTTCATTTGTTGCATGATGCGTCCAGAGGGCCAACACTTGAGATCAATTTGACACGGCTGCGGACATTGCGTCCGAATGCTCAACTCATAGCCCTCTCGGCCACAGTCGGTAATTGTGACATTCTTGCGAAATGGCTCGATGCGACATTGGTTCAGTCGGATTGGCGTCCGGTTGATCTCGAATATGCAACATTGCACGACCGTCATTTGGAACCTCGTAAAATTCAATCCTCTTCTTTGGACGCAAGTCAGAACGTTTTGTCTCCCCCTCGTCATCTTGAAGGCCCGTTGAGCCACCCTGCGTGGATAGTCGTCCAAGATACGATCGAGCAAGGCGGTCAAGTTTTGGTCTTTGTTGGCACACGAAGAAGTGCTCAGTCAGAGGCGAAGAAACTTTCTGAACGGGTAAAGAAAAGGTTTGCAAAGGAACAACCAGAACGTTTGCTTGAACTGGAACAAATCGCTGAATCTCTTGAAGGTCGAAACCAAACCAGCATGGGGGAATTGCTCGCTCATTGTATCCGAGGCGGTGTAGCATTCCATCACGCTGGGCTTACACATCGCCAACGCCAGAGCATCGAATCTGCTTTCAAAAAAGGCCTTATTCTTGCGCTGTGTGCAACCCCAACACTTGCTGCAGGCGTTAATCTTCCTGCACGTCGAGTCTTGGTTCGGGACATCAAGCGATGGGACGATGGCATGAGTCGACCTCTTCCAGTCATGGAAGTTCACCAGATGCTGGGGCGTGCCGGAAGGCCACGTTACGATCCTGTCGGAGAAGCATGGGTCTTGTGCAAAGGAACCGACGGATGGCAGGTAGCCGATGAGGTGAGTGAACGAGATTTCTTTGGGCCAATCGAAGACATATCCTCCAAATTGTCTGCAGAACCAGCAATGCGAATGCACCTATTATCATGCGTTGCAACCGGAGGGTTGCTTCATCGAGATTCGATTGGGTCGTTCTTTGATGCAACGTTCCTTGGAACCACAATGCCAACCAACCAACTTCAGGAGCGACTCGATTCAATGCTCGATTGGTTGGTAGAAGAACGTTTTCTAAAACGTTTAGGTGTTGATGAAACCTACGAAGCACGCCGGCAAGACCAAGCCATCGATGAAGAGGAAACATGGGGTGATGACATCCCTGTTTGGGTAAATGTAGCGCAAGAATCCGGCGGTGTTTCACTTCAGGAGCAGCGACAAAGCAAGCCCGCTCCATCCTCTCATGGAACGCCATCGCTAGGATTTGTTTCAGCCTCATCTCTAAACAATGTGGGTGGATGGAGCGATTCTGCTGGTGAACCACCATCGATGAAATACGAAGCTACGCCAATTGGTGAGCGTGTTGCGCAGTTGTACCTGGATCCACTCTCTGCATCCATTCTTCGAACAGGAATGCGTCGAGCAGTTCGCCGAATGGTCCGACAAGATGGGCCTGTTACTGAGTTTGGATTGACACATTTGGCATGCAGTACACCTGATTTTGCTTCGCTTTGGGCAAAGACAGCGGATTTGACCATCGGTTCTGATTTACAACTTAAGGCAGCGGCAGTTGAAGATGAGCTTCTCTTCGACATCCCTTACGAAGAGCGACACCTTGGCTTAGTGAAATCTGCCTGGTGTCTTGAGCATTGGTTCGAGGAGGAGACAATGCGCGAAATCGAAAAACAACTTGATGTCTCTCCAGGAGATGTTCACCATCGTGTTGATCTGATGGATTGGTTGTTGTACGCAGGTCGTGAAATCCTCCTCAATGACGACGTCTTTGCCGATGAACACATGCCCATTCTAGCACAATTGTCCGCTGATTTGGACACCCTTCGCCAGCGTGTTCGACACGGTTGCAAATCCGATTTGTTGAAACTTGTCAAGATTCGGCATGTCGGTCGTCAACGTGCTCGCTCACTCGCATCCATTGGCATCCGGACGCCAAAAGATGTCATTGCGATGACGCACAACGATCAACAAAAAATCGCTTCATGGAGAGGTTGGGGGCCAAAATTGGTCAGCAACATTATGTCAGAAGTGAAGAAGGTTGTCCAACGTGAACAAGGAGTCCTCCCGGCGAAGAAACGAAGCGACGATATGCCACTTGATGGTGAAGATTTGGCGTAGAGTTGATGAGCCATGTTGATGCAGGGCGTCGCAATGTGGGAGACGTTTCCTTGTTGGTCTTGGAAAAGTGAAGAACCTCTTGAGTTGAAATCCTTCGTTCGGTCGTTTCAAGAAATCGTACCGAATCAACGATGGGTTTTCTGCCGTTCCGATGTTGCTCAAACCTCTCGCCAACTATGGACTGCTACAACAGTGAGCAATCGAAATACAGAGCGAGGGACTGCGCAAGCACGAACCCTTGATGCTGAATTCTTGCGCGTTTTGGCAGGGACACACAACGTCTCAGAGGCCTTCAAACGAGCAGGCCTTCAAAACAAATCAACCTCAGGATGGTTGCTTCATATTCCCGATCAAACAAGTCCAATGAATTCAGAATCTATGGAACAAGAAGCAACCCATTTGCTAACTGGGCTTGGACTATCCAAAACAACTCAGGGCTTAGAAATCAGCGTAGAGGGCGCAAGGAATCTCGGAGTATCGTTGGAGGAATCCATCGATTACAGTCGTATTGAGGCTTCGTTAATCGGCCACATCTTGCTTGCTGATGTAAGCAGTTCTCAGTAACGTCAGTTTGCTCCTCGCTGCTTCACCAATTCGTAAAATGACTGCATGATTGGGCTCAATTGTTTCCCATATTCTGAGATTTCATATTCATAAGTGTTCGAGTCATCAGTTACTTTTCTTCGTTCTACGAGGTCGAAATCGATCAACTCAGCCAACCGGCGCGAAACTGTTGTGGAGGACGCACGAACTCTCTCTTTGATTTCTGAGAAACGAAACGGCTTGTTCTTTCTGTCTAGGACCATTAAGATGTGCAAGGACTTTGATTTTGTCAATTGCTCAAGTATGGCATCGACCTGCCCATAAAGGGGGTCGCACTCACGAACATAGTCGTCGCTCACAAACCAATATCATTGAAGGACGCACTTAATTCAAAGGTTACACAATTGATACCAATAGTATCAATGCCGTTACAACAAGGTTAATTTGTACTAAACTGAGGGGAATCCATGCGTGTTTGGTTTGTTATAGCCACTCTACTTTCTGTCTTGGCCGCTCCTGTGTTTCTGGAAGGACATGAGATCTTAGCTTCGGAGTCAAGTCCGGTTTCCACTGGATCAACCAATGCATCCGTAACTCCCAACACAGGATGGACAACCGGTGGTGAAACGATTACAATTACTGGTTCTGGGTTCTCTAGCCTTGCTTTCAACAACATCACAACCGATGGAATAACGCATTCTTGGACGGTTTCTACAGTCGACTATGTTCAAGGTGGACACGGTGACCAAGCCATCGCTGTAACGTCAAACGGCGACATACACATCGTCTACTACAACTACGATACGCATCAACTCAAACACGCCATTTACGATGGTACATCATGGACTCGCTCGGTAATCGTATCGAATTCAGGAAGCATGGATTATCGTGATGTTGAGATGGTTGTTGACAGCAATGATCACCTTCACGTCTCGCATTGGGTGACTGGAGATTACCTCCATTACCGATACTACAACGGAACAGATTGGACGACTCCGTACACAACAAGTAATGTTGATTCCTATGGAACAGGCATCGCCGTCAATTCCCAGAATCGTGCCCACATCGTATTCTCGAGCCCAGCATACGTTTGTGGAGGTCTGTACATGGCCTACGATGACGGAAGTGGTTGGAACAAGATTGGCCTCGATACATCGACAGATCTGATTGGTTGCTACCCTTCAATTGATATCGACAGCAACGATGCTGTTCACGTCTCATACCGTGACCACAGAAACAGTCGCTTCAACTACATCACCAACGAAAGTGGACCATGGGATAAATACATGGTCTCCAACACAAATACACCAGGCTACTACACCCAAACCAAGGTCAAGTCAAATGGGAGCATCTTCATGATCCAGAAGAACGCAAATGGTCTTCAATATGCAGAGGATGGGTTCGTTTGGAGTCAAGGAGCAATCAGTGGCGACTCGGGTGACGACACATCGTTGTACCTCGATGCACTCGACCGACCGCACGTCCTGCACTGGAAGTCAAATACTGACGACTTGCTCTATTCCACGCGAAGTGCTTCTGGTACATGGTCAAGCATGACCGTAGACGGAACCGGTGGACTTGACGTAGGTCGTTCAAATGCACTTGTGGTGGATCACAACCACCAACTACACGCAGCCTATGCAGATTATGATAACAAGAACTTGCGCTATGCTACAATGTCTGCAGGTCTCGTTGAAACAAGCGAAGTGAGCATTCAATTCGGACAATATGGTAACGTGACTGCAACAGTCATCGATGATTCAACCATCCAAGTGACAACACCTGTCGCAGGAAGTACGTACGAAACCGTTGACCTCACCCTTTGGGGTGACAATGGAGCTATGCTTGACCTCAATGTTTCATATCTCTACATCGCTCAGGACGACATCGATATGGACGGCGTTCTCAATGTTGACGATGATTGCGATAATGTTGCAGGGACATCAACCATGGACTTGCTGGGTTGCCCTGATATGGATGGGGATGGATACAGCGACATTGGTGATGTCTTCCCGTCCAATGCTGGAGAATGGAATGATTCGGACGGCGATGGCGTAGGCGACAATGGCGATGCATTCCCACTCGATGCAACGGAAACACTCGATACCGATGGAGATGGAGTTGGGAACAACGCAGACGATTTCCCACTCGACCCGAATGAGGATACAGATTCTGACGGTGACGGTGTCGGCGACAATGCAGATGTCTTCCCGAATGACCCGAATGAAACCATGGATTCAGACAACGATGGAGTTGGCGATAATGCCGATATGTTTCCCAACAACGCCTTCGAATACGTCGATAGCGACGGCGATGGTGCTGGTGATAACGCCGATATGTTCCCGTTTGACGCCAACGAAACCATGGATTCAGATGGTGATGGAGTTGGTGATAATGCCGATGCATTCCCACTCGATGCAACAGAAACAAAAGATTCCGATAACGATGGAATTGGAGACAATTCTGACAGTCATCCATTCATCAACAATTTCATCGATAGCGACAACGATGGGGTTGTCGATCTCATGGATGAATTCCCATTGGATGCCACCCAATGGTTGGATGCTGATGGTGACGGATACGGGGACAACACATCTGGTAACAACCCGGACCTCTTTCCAACGGTTTCATCGCAATGGAGCGACATCGACGGCGATGGATATGGAGACAACTGGGGCAATTCGTCCTGGGATGATGAACGAACTGCGTCTGGAATTGGCCAATTTCTCGCTGGAGCAGTCATGTCGGACTACTGTCCACAAATAAGCGGCAACTCCACCATGATGGGTTACTTTGGTTGCCCCGACTCCGATGGAGATGGGATTGCCAACATCTTCGACCTCATTGACCTTCCAGTCGACAGCGATGGCGACGGAATTCCTGACGAATTCGACAACTGTCCAAACACACCGTTTGGTACTTTGGTTGATATTTTCGGATGCACGTTCGAAATAACTGGCACAGGCGGTGACGGTGTCAGTTCTGAAGAGGACGGCTTCTTCTCTGGAGAGATGGTTCAAACGGTCGGAATCGGAGCGATTCTACTCGCAATCTTTTCACTTCTACAAACCAATGCAGCAGCTGCCATCCTTCCAGATGCCTTCCGTTGGCTGCAAGTCTTCCGAAACAACAACAACCTCTCCCGCGAGGAAGAAAATGAATTAACGTACTTGCAGTCCTTGGTTCAAACATATTATGCTGAACCTGAAACATTGCGTGAAGAGGTTCGTAATCTCAAGGCTGACCTTACTGCTCGTTTCATGAACAACGAGATCAAGAAGGAAACCCGAGAAAAGCTGCTTGTTGTTATCGATGAACTCAT
>CAXQWT010000101.1:0-4860 GCA_964227855.1 Salipiger bermudensis
AGTGAACTCACATGAAGTTGAACAACTTCAATTGAACTTAATCCGTTCACATGCCACCGGTTTAGGGCCAAACCTCTCTACTGAATTGGTACGTGCAATGATGTGCGTTCGTCTCAACTCTCTTGTCAAGGGTCATTCTGGATGCCATCCCGATGTTGTCCAGCAACTACGGGCCTTTTTGAATCACTCAATACACCCGATTATACCAAGAATCGGCAGTCTCGGAGCAAGTGGAGATTTAGCCCCCCTTTCTCATTTAGCGTGCGGCCTTGTAGGAGAAGGACTTGTAGAGTTTAACGGTGAGGAAATTAGTGCCATGGATGCTATTCGTCAATGTGAGTTAACACCACTGACACTGAGGGCAAAAGACGGTCTATCACTGATCAATGGAACGAGCCTCATCACAGGTATGCTTTCCATCGCCGTGGAACAACTGAGGCAGTTGTTGACATATGCAGATATTGTTGCCGGCATGTCCATCGATGCAACGGAATCCTCTCTAACACCGTTTGATTTACGAGTCCATACAACAAGACCGCACAAAGGGCAACTTTTTGTTGCTGAGAGAATGCAAAACATACTCTCAGATTCCTCAATCCTCCTTGGTCACAAAGATTGTAATCGTGTACAAGACCCCTATTCTTTCCGTTGCATACCTCAAGTACATGGCCCTGTGCAAGAATCCTTGCAGAAATTAATTGAAACAGTTTCAATTGAATTAAATTCTTCAACAGACAATCCACTCATCTTCCCAGCACCTGATGATCCTGGCCCCCATGAAGTCGTTTCCCAAGGCAACTTCCACGCAGAAGTACTTGCATTAGTTGCTGATGCAATGAGTTTAGGCCTGTTTGAGTTGTCATCGATGAGTGAACGTCGGATTGATCAGATGCTCGACCCTAACCGCCGTGCAATTCAGCCATTTCTCGCTGATAATGCAGGTCTAGAGTCAGGGCTGATGATTGTACAATACGTGGCAGGGGCCTCTCTAGGTGAACTTCGAGGACATGCCAGCCCACGTTCCGCGTTCTCAACGACAACATCTGCTGGTCAAGAAGATCATGTAAGCATGGGAGCTACTGCTAGTTGGAATCTGCTGCAAGCAATACAACGATGTTCTGAAGTCATTGGATGCGAAGCATTTGTAGCACATCGGGCAATTCGAATTATCGATAAACCTTCATCAACCTGTATCCAGGCGATGATTCGATGCATGGATAACTACGTATTACCGGGCTTTGAGGATCGAAGTACAAGCAGTGAAATCCAATATATTGCCAATCAATTGACCTCAACAAGTTGGCTTTCGATTGTACAATCGATGTTGGATTTACCTCTTCGTAAATCAATCTAAGAAATATTCTGCTTCGAGTTCATCTAATCCAGTAAGCTGACGTATTCTGAACAGAGCAATAGTGCGTTCTTGGGTGTCAGAAATACTTGATATGACGAATCTTTCGAGTTCAGTAGCTCTACGTATTTTCTCTTCTACGGCAGCATATTTTGCATACATCGTATCGATTTCATTTGAATACAATGAAGATTCAATATCCGAGGTATCCAAGCCCATTCGCCTCCACTGAAGGATGCGTCGTTGAAGTATTTGTTTCGAAAATCCTGAACGTGGTAGCCGCGTTAGAAATACAAGTTTAGGCGTCCCATCATCGTTGAGATCCAATTCAACATGTTCTGATTGAGGTATATTGTTGCTGATTACGAATGGCTCCTCTCCTTGTTCGTTTATTTCAACAACATCATTGAATTGACGCATGGGCGCTTCACGTAGAATTCTTGACAATTCCCGTTGATTAAAACTAGAATCTGAAATTGAGATGTAGATTGACCACTGGCTCAATACCACCTTCTCAGACAGTGATCGGAGCATTGAATGGACTGCATCAAAACCATGGAGCGATGCTAACCACTCCATTCCTTCAATCAGTAGCATGCCTCGTCCTTCGCGAATTGTAGATTCAGTGAAGTGATTAAGTTTCTCGAGGCTTGGATTTATTGCTCCCTTCGATTGTATATTTGTTAACCAATAACACTGAATTTCGGAGATATCCAAAAAGTCAAGCAATCGCGCTGCAGGATATCGAGAAATAAAGATCAACGATTCGTTTTCTTCAGTATCGAGTTGATCAATAATCTCGACAAATGATTCCGTACTATCGGCTTGGATGGATTGAATCCTGCCAGACATGAACTTCCCCATTGGGAGGCTTTGTGGGCGAAGATAAATAGGTTTCATCGTGTAAAAGTTCATCAACCATTATATTCGCTCATGTTTTGGTTATCACCGGTGACAAAATATGTCCGACGAAAATGAAGATGTTGGTATGGCTGAATGTGGTTCCTGCCGAGCCATTGTACCCGTCAACTCAAGCGAGTGTTCAGAGTGCGGGATTTCTTTTTCTGGCGTATCTGATGAAGCGTTGGGAGAATGTGGAGCATGTAATGCATTGGTGCCACTAGATTCCACGAAGTGCCCTGAATGTGGGGTCGTATTTGTCGCAGATGATGTTGTTGACATTTTACGCACATGGATGGCAGCCAACAAAATGGATGTCAAAACTCTGTTTGGCCGATTTGATACCAACAACGACAATATGATCGATTCAGGCGAACTTCGCGAAGGCTTACTTTCACTCAACCTAGCCGATCTCCCTCCCTCTCAAGTGGATCGTCTTGTCGAGGCAATTGACGAAGATGGAGACAGTTTGATTGACTTGAAAGAACTTCAGATGATCATTGGCGGCGAAAAACTGGAGGAAGTTGAATCCGATGACCAGGAACCGGAACAAGAGAATGAGTCCTTGGATTACAGTGAAAATGTATTATCGAAAGTAATGGAATCCAACAACATTGATGTGTCCCAAAAGGAAGATTTCATTGCATTTGCCCAAGATTTCAACGCCGATGACAATTCATATCTCAAGAAAGAGGAACTACAAGCTGCAGCAAAAGGTTGGAATGCGAAGTTAGAACAATCTACTCAAAATGAAGAAGAGATAATTGATGAACCAGCTGCCGAAGATGTATCAATAGATGAAGATGAAGCCGTTGAAGAAAAATCTGATGAGGAACATATCGAAGAAGATCTCTCGGATACAACTGTCGATGATGAACCCGAAGATGTAATTTTAGAAGGTGCTATTGATGAAAAAGAAGAAAGTGGTGATGATTCCATCGACGAACCAACTCCAGAAGAATTGTTTCATTCTCTTGCACAGGCAATATCTGCACAGGGTTTGACAATTCGAGAAGTTTTCGAATCAATGGATACTGATCTCGATGGTAAAATAAGCGGGCCTGAATTACAAAATGGATTTGAGTCATTGCTTGGCGAACATTTGTCCGCCACAACCATTTTCGCTATTCTCGGTGTACTCGATGAGGATAAGGATGGAAACATCGATCCAATGGAACTGATACAAGCAATAGAAGCACTCAGTCTAGGGATAGAATCCGATCGCACGATGGACGCAAAGGAAGATGATGCGAATTCTGTCAGAACCACCTCAGAAATCATGGAACAACTGCTCGAAATCATTGACGAGCAAGACAAATCACTCGCCAATGCATTTGGTGACCTCGATGACGATGGAAACCGTATGCTCTCGAAGGATGAACTGATTTCAAAATTGAATTCCATGCTTCCAGATGGCCTGACGGAAGAAGAAGCCGATGAGTTACTCAACACAATGGATACTGACGGCGATGGCCACATTGACATGGTTGAGTTTGTAAGTGCTGTTGAACGTCATGAAGATGAAATTGCAACAATTGAGGATGAAGAAGCAGAAACCGTGAAAACATTCCCAAGTGAATGGCAAACACGCTTTATGTCAAAGAAATGGCATGATGTGTTTTGGCCGTTAATCCATGCATCGTTCTCGATTCTAATAATCGGCCTCCTTGTAAACGGACTCTTCCCTATTGTTGACGGTACAGGAGGGATGATTGAACTTGAAATCCGAGAAGATTCACTTCAAACTGAATGGCAAATGGATGACGGAACGATAGTTACCGAAGGTGAAGCTTACCCATGCGATCCTGAAATACAAGAAGGGAAATGTAAGAATTCATTGACACCACTTGCGGGTAAGGCTTCATCAATGCCAGGTGGCTTCTATGGTGATGCCATCGTTTTGATGGTCCTTGCAGGTTGCGGGCTGATTTGGAGTCTTTACACTCACCTCATTTTAGCACCTGGATGGAGAGCACGAGTGAAAGCGATGAAAGACGTTGGAGAAGAACGTGCAGAGGTCCATGAAGCAATTGAAGAAGAGACCCAAGAAGACGAGGATGCTGAACCACATGAAGAGGATTCAGATGAAACTGTTGAAGAAGAGGCAAATGATGATGAGATTGGTGAAGAAGAAGAAAACGAATTTGATATCGGTTCTTTTGTTGGACTTGAAATCGATGGCGAGGATTATTATGGAACCATTATCGAATTCGATGATGAGGAAGGAACAGTCGTTATCGAAGAAGATGAAACCGGTGACGAAATCGTTGGATATCAAGACGAGATGTTTATTCCTGAGGATTGAACTTGACGAATGATCCGTTGTTCAGCATCCTTTCTGCTGTTCGTTGCCCTTCATGCGGAACGCTAGAATCCAAAGGCACATTCAAGTGTCCAGAGTGCGGATTATTTCATTCCTCAGTGCCAATGGATGAACGAAAAGCACCATCTCCTACTGAACGCGTACAACAAAGAGAAATCGACCCATCTGCTTATTCCCTCTCTTCAAATTCGAAACTCATTTCTGAATCATTCGATGAGACCAATGAGATCAAATCATGGACCGGAGGAAATACTGACTTTTCTGATTTAGGAGAGGATGTACCCCT
>CAXQWT010000102.1:0-3125 GCA_964227855.1 Salipiger bermudensis
CGACTGGATTGCTTGAACGTGGTGCCGATCTTGTCACCATTCAGCGCTTGCTCGGCCACACCAGTATTGCCACGACCCGTGTTTATCTCGACATCTCCGACCAGACGCTGCGAGAAGTCTACCACCGCGCCCAATCCATGCGCCAAACCATGGATGAAGAGCAAGCGCAACGTGATGAGAAACTCGTCGAACAAGAAGGTGGAACTGAAACGTTCGGTATTGACATCTCACGAACGTGAGCGCTTTCGCTTCTCGATGGAATCAGGTCCTGCCCATTCGCGATGTGGCGTTACATCTTGACCAGAATGGCCTTCAATTGGACAATGTTTGCCAGAACGACAACGTGAACAATTTTCCTTTGAAGGTAGTTCAACGGTCTTTCGCAAACGACCGTACTTCCTCCTTGGCATGATGAACCATCAGCCAAGACGGTCTTACAATGTAGCGCCTGAATCGAATCAATCCTTGCGGAACCAAGGCATATCGGTCACACTTCGTGGTACCTTCAAGGTCTTACCCTTGCGCCCATCATCGGACTTCACCGACTTGACCTGTTGATCGCCCTTGGCCTTCTCAACGGTCTTTTCCGCGACCTTCTTGCCAGCGGCGGTTGCTTTGGATGCAGCCTTCTTGGTGGATGAAGCGGCCTTCTTTGCCGTTTCCTTGGCCTTTGATGTTGCTTTCTTGGCAGTGGTTTTGGCCTTGGTCGCAGTCTTTTTTGCTGTTGACTTTGCACTCTTTACCGCAACAGCAGCGGCGAGTTTAGCAGCGCTTGCCTTGTTCAAGCCAGCCTTCTCGAGTCCAGCTTTACCTGCCTTTGCAATCTTAGCAGCCGTATTCAAGCCAGCCGCTTGGAGTTTCTTTGCGGTTGCTGCACCTACACCGGGTAGTTCAGTCAAATCTTCGCCTTTGGAACCAGCCTTCTTTGCCATAGTCTCGCCTGAACAACCATACCATCGAGTATTCTTGAACTATTCCACGATATTTATTTGCATTCGGAGATTGAAAACAAACCTGTTTTTTGTTATGGAATGGGATTAAGAGTTATCTTCACTTAGGGCTAGTTATGCGAACCAAGACTGTTTTGTTTGTCATTGCTCTGTTCCTCATGCAGGGTTATGCCATGAATATGAACGTACAAGATGACGTTCTTGACATTGAATCCGATGAATCACCCGCCAGTGGACGAAGCATCAACGTCATGCCTGCTATTTCTGATGCTATGCAGCAATACATGCTCGACAATCAGGATCAATACGGAGACAATGACAACGACGGAGACGGCATTGCCGACGATGTTGACAAAGACGATGACAACGATTGTATCCCGGACATTTGGGACGCAGATCGTGAAGATTTTGATAGCGATGGAATCAACGATGCTGATGATCTCGATGATGACGGTGATGGATTCAACGACTCTGAGGAAGTTACAGATACCGACAACATGACGAACATTTACGATGCTGACAACGATGGCTATCATGACTGTTCGAGCATGGGTATGCTCCAGATGAACATGCTCGACGTCCTCGTCAATGTCTTAGCTGACGGTTCCGTCACATTCTCGATCGATGCTTTGGAACTCGTTACCGGAGAAAATGCTGAGGTCTTTTGGAACTTGGTCGATACCGACGACTTTTTGCAGTTGAACAACAGCACGACAAGTTTTGTTGTCCCAACCACCGGTTCTTGGGGAGATAGCGGTACATGGTACGGTCTCGCAGATGGACCATACTGTCTCAATGTCGAACTTTCTGGAAGCGATGCAAGTGGAAACAGCGATGTCTTGGATTCCGCACAAGAATGTTTCACCATTGATTCGAGTTCCAATGGAGGTGGAAACAATGGCAACAGCACCACGGATTGCGAAGGTGGAAGCGATCTTTACCCAACTGGTTCGGAATGGATTGAAGTGAACCCTCATCCAGCCTACGGGCAAAACATTGCCTCGGGAGATGAATTGCGAGCAATTGTTTCGATCGGAAATCTCAGCAATGCCGGCGACTGCAATGCCACGTACGAAATCCGGACACTCATTGACCGAACCGTCGCAACTGGAGGAGGTGCGGCAGGTGGATCTATGTTCCTCGCTTATCCTTCAGACCTGCAAATGGCCATGCAATCTCCACCGCCTGGTTACACAGCGGTTTGTGTCGGCAGTACAACATGCTCGTTCGAAATTTCTGCATTCCCATCCGATGCATGCTATTCAATATACATCGGGATCTATGTCTATCCTTCAAACACGAACACAGCCCTCGGGCAGCGCCTTGATCATGCAAACGACTACAACGACCTGTGGGTCGTAGGTGGTGTCGATTGTACGACTGGAGAGTATGAAGAAGAGGAAGAAACAAATCTCACCGGTGAATGCTCATTCCCATCCTTTAGTGGAACACCTACTGAATTGATGGCCGGTGATGATTTGACCTTCACTTGGTCAATGGATGGTGATGTTAGTGACCAAGTCTACCTCGCTCTGGCGAGTGGATGGGGCGCACAGTACTATTTCTCGAGCGTCGAAGACAACGATGGTAGTCACACCATCACATTACCGACATACATGAATCCAAATGCTGACTACACAATTTACATCGAGAGTGCCTACGATGACAACAGAACAACGCTCTGTTGGAAGTATGGTTCCATCGATATTCTGAACGAAGGCGAGGAACCTGTCGATAATGAGACGGGCCCCACGCAAACGGTCGATGAAACTCCACGAATTTCCATGTGGTATGGTAAAGTCAACCAACACAACGAGAACGGTACGTGGATGACCGACCCTGATGGTGTAGCCGGAGCAGGATTGTACGCCGACTGGGGCGAGAATGGATGGGGCGATCGAAAGTTGGAGTATTGTCAACGCTTCTGGCCAAGTACAGTTGATGTCGTTCTGCGAGATCTTCCAGAAGAGATTGTCTTCTACACTCAAGGTAACCTCGACGGCTACCTCTCAACAAAACCCGTTTGGGAGTGCATCCTCGAGGAAGACCAGGAGCCCGTTCTCACAGGTTCATGCACCATCGATCTCACCGTTACACCTCAAGAGATTGAAATTGGAGAGACCTTGACCATGGAATGGACTATGACAGGAGATATCCCGTCTGAAGTCCGTGTTG
>CAXQWT010000103.1:0-9726 GCA_964227855.1 Salipiger bermudensis
CAGGATTTGTTTATCATTCAAAATCTTCTGGATGTTTTCCAAACCCTTTCCTTCTGGAACCAGATAAACATTCTTTGTCCAGTATCCTTCACGAAATGCAAAAGCATCATCACCGTTCATGCTAAATCCTAATGAATAAACTACAATAAATTATCCAAATCCAAACAAATCAAGTCATTGGAGATGTATGGATTATAGCGGTAACAAAGTCGAGTGTTCACAAGGGCCCCCCTTGTGTATGCGGACGACCACAACGGTACCCATGCGACCCCCGTCTGTTGCATGGGTATTGAATGGGTTATGGCCATCAATCTTGAGGTTCAACAGGTGCATGTAGGCTTTTCATCACCGGGTCTCAATTTCATATCATACATCACCATATCAGGATTTTTGGGATTATTGATTTGCCATGATTGAGAGCATTTTGTGCATTCAACAACGATCAAATTTGGATACTTCGGAGTATAAGTCCAATTGGCATTACTCATGACAATGCCTACATCACATTTGTTACAATGGTTTCGTAATAAATCAATTGATTCGGATAAGTTGGAAGGGTTCATCCGAATACCCATCCAACCTCATTTATCAGTTGGAAGGGGATGCAGCGGGTCTGTTTGTTCGCTACCCTTTGCTTATGCTTGAGGTGAAATAACCTGATGATTTCCGAGAGTACGTGGTAGCTGAATGAGTGCCGGAAGCCCAACGATCAGATGGAGAAGATTGAGCATGATTGCTGCTTCGAACGTTCCTGATCCGAAGGAGTACAAACCATATGCGATCAAAAATACGGTACCACTTATTCTCCACCACTTATCGGCATTGCTGGTCATCGTTTTCAACAACGTATGGAATACGACTGTGCTTGCGCAGAAGGCAACCGTTGCCACAAAAGTTGCGAGCGTAAACAAAACAGGAGGGAACAAGGTGTTAGTTTGTCTCTCCCAAGGCGCCCAAGGCGTATCCATGCCCAAGCCTAGCGTCAACACTGCGGCTCCGCTCGTGCCGAGCGTTCCAATCAAAATCAACGTCGGTATGGATTTCCTTAAGTCTATGAGGTAAGGAACGACCATGGTTTTGTTTAATCCCTGCAGTACATATCCTCATGTTTCTCTCACTGAAACAACTATTGTATTTGTGCTATTTGGGACGAGGTCAGATTTTGACTGAAATCACACGTCTCTCTTCACATTCAATAACGCAAGATACCTTCATCTCGCAACAACCGAATCTTGGTCTCGATTCCGCCAGGTCCACTGTACCCGCCCAATGAGCCATCGGTTCGAACGACTCTATGACAAGGGATTTCTGGAGCGTATGGGTTCTTTCCAATCGCATTTGCAACAGCTCGGACAGCCTTCGGCCGACCAATTTGCTGAGCAATCTGGAGATACGTACGTGTTTCACCAAGAGGGATGGTTTTCAGAGCCTCCCAGACCGAAATCTGAAACGGTGTTCCTTTCATTAAACTCAGACATCAAATCGGTCTGCGTTCATGACCTTGTTCCAAGCAGCAACGAAGTCACCAACGAATTTGTCGTGGTTGTCGTTTTGTGCATAGACTTCAGCAATGGCTCGGAGTTGAGAATTGCTTCCAAAGACGAGATCGTATCGAGTTGCTGTACGGACATCTTCCCCAGTCTTGCGGTCTCGTGCAACGTAACTGTTGCTTCCGGTAGCGGTCCAAGCGACGTTCATGTCGAGGAGTGTGGAGAACCAAGAACTGTCGAGGTTGCTGCCTCCGCCCCAAAGTCCACGCTCGTCGGAACTGACACCAAGCGATCGCATACCTCCAACGAGGACGGTCATCTCTGGTGCACTCAATCCGAGAAGTTGTGCCTTATCGAGCATCATTTCTTCCGGCATGACGGCATAGTTCTGCTTCAGGTAGTTGCGGAACCCACAAGAGACCGGTTCAAAGTAACTGAAGGATGCAGCATCGGTTTGCTCGTCGCTTGCATCACCACGGCCAGGTGTGAATGGAACTTCAACACCTGATGCCATTTCGATTCCGACGTTTCCTGCAAGAACGATGGTGTCAGCAATGCTTGCACCGTGAGCTGCTGCAAGCGGCTCAAGTGTGGACAGAACCTTAGCAAGTTGAGCAGGTTTGTTGCCTTCCCAATCCTTTTGAGGTGCCAAACGAATACGTGCACCGTTTGCGCCACCACGCTTGTCAGAGCCACGGAATGTGGATGCACTTGCCCAAGCAGTCTCAACCATCTCAGCAATGGAAAGTCCACAAGTCATGATGGCATTCTTGAGAGCTGCAACATCGTAGGAAGTGGAACCAGCAGGTACTGGGTCTTGCCAAATGAAGTTCTCATCAGGAACGTCAGGTCCGAGGTAACGTATCTTTGGTCCCATGTCACGATGAAGGAGCTTGAACCAAGCACGAGAAAACGCATCGGCAAAGGCATCTGGGTTTTCGTGGAAGTGCTTCGAAATCTTGCGGTATTCTGGGTCACGAATCATGGCCATGTCGGCTGTCGTCATCATGGTTGGAACCTTAATGGAAGCATCTTCTGCATCAGGTGCCATGTCAACCTCATCTTGGTTGGAAGGAGTCCATTGGTGTGCTCCTGCTGGACTCTTGGTCAATTCCCATGTATCGTCGTACTTGAAGAGCATGTCGAAGTAACCGTTGTCCCACTGGATAGGGTTTGCAGTCCATGCACCCTCGATACCACTGGTAATGGTGTCTCGGCCAATGCCCGACTTGTAGTCGCTGGTCCAACCAAATCCTTGTTCTTCAAGTGATGCACCTTCAGGTTCTGGACCCTTGTGATCTTCAGGACCAGCACCGTGTGCTTTTCCAAAGGTGTGGCCACCTGCTGTAAGTGCAACGGTTTCTTCGTCATTCATGGCCATTCGGCTGAATGTTTCACGAATGTCTTGAGCGCTGAGAAGTGGGTCTGGGTTTGCGTTTGGTCCTTGTGGATTCACGTAAATGAGGCCCATTTGAACTGCAGCGAGTGGGTTCTCGAGATCTTGGCGTGTGTCGCCATATCGGTCGTCTCCGAGCCATTCGTCTTCACTACCCCAGTAGATGTCATCTTCAGGGTGCCAAATGTCAGGTCGGCCACCGCCGAAACCGAGGACAGGTCCGCCCATGGATTCGATAGCGATTTGACCGGTGAGAATGAGCAAGTCAGCCCAACTGATCGCATTACCGTACTTCTGTTTGATTGGCCAGAGCAAGCGTCGAGCCTTGTCGAGATTGCCGTTGTCAGGCCAGCTGTTAAGAGGTGCAAATCGTTGTGCTCCGGTTCCACCACCGCCACGACCATCACCAGTTCGATAGGTGCCAGCAGCGTGCCATGTCATTCGAATAAAGAATGGTCCGTAATGGCCATAGTCAGCAGGCCACCAATCTTGGCTGTCTGTCATCAATGCGTGAAGATCTTGCTTGAGACTTTCGTAATCAAGATTCTTGAAGGCTTCAGCATAATCGAAATCAGGCCCCATTGGGTTGGATTTCTGGTCGTGTTGATGGAGGATGTTTAGATTGAGATTCTTTGGCCACCAATCTTGGTTTGAACGCATGTCCGATGTAGAGTGTGTCATTCCGCCACCGTGCATAACTGGGCATTTTCCTTCGCTGTTGCTGTGCTTCATGGTCCAACCAATGATGTAGAGTATTTAGTTTTGATTTTCAAAAAGCCTGTACAAAAATAACACATCCAATTCGAAATACGACGGCGGTAGCCGTTCTCAACGCATCTATGGTTTCAGCAAGTCTGTTTTCCTAGATCTGTTGCCAGTCAGATCCGTTCCACCACAAAGTCGAACCATCACTCATTCGTCGCCAGGTATGTCCGTTTTCATCGGTCCATTGATTTTCAACAGTCGGTTGAGCAACAATCTCTTGCACCGGCTCAGGTGTGTGCGTTGAATAGAGCGGTTGTGAAGGTTGGACTGCATCAACGTGAGGTAATGGCGTTGTTGTCTTTGGTTCCATAGAGTCACCGTTGTTTCGTCGGATGAAGAGAACACCACCAACTGCGGCAAGAACGAGTACAGCGCCAATGATCATCATCATACGCATGTTTGCCGCCCTTTCCTCTTTCTCTTCCATGGCTAATTGCTCATTGTCTCCCATTCCATCACCATCACTGTCCATGGTTTCTTTTGGATCGTCTGGGAATGCATCTGCGTTGTTACCTACTCCATCTCCATCAGTATCCACGGCTTCTAGAGGGTCGCTTGGAAAAGCGTCGGCGTTGTCTCCAACACCATCGTTGTCCGAATCGAGCGTTTCAGTAGCATCCATTGGGAAGACATCCTCGCCATCAAGGACGCCATCGTCATCTGAATCGGGATCCAAACGATCGGTTCCTTTGGAGAGCTCGTCAAGGTCATTGAGGCCGTCACCATCATCGTCAGTATCTGTATTATCGCCAAATCCATCACCATCCGTATCCATTGTCTCTGATGCATCCAAAGGCATTGCATCTTCGAAATCATTGACTTCATCACCATCCGTGTCCTCATCGAAAGGATCGGTTCCGAGTGCTACTTCCTCACTATCAAGAAGACCGTCGTTATCGTCATCAGTATCTGCATTATCACCAATCATATCTTCATCAGCGTCGCTTGATTCTGTTGCATCGTTGGGGAATACATCTGCGTTATCTCCAACTTGGTCACCGTCACTGTCCTTGGTTTCCGTAGGGTCGTTCGGGAATGCATCTGCATTATCCCCGACATTGTCTCCATCAGAATCGGTTGTTTCTGTTGCATCGTTCGGGAATGCGTCAGCATTGTCACCGACCGTGTCACCGTCACTGTCCATAGTTTCAGAAGGATCATTCGGGAATGCATCAGCATTATCGCCGACGTTGTCTCCATCAGAATCGGTTGTTTCCGTAGGGTCGTTCGGGAATGCGTCTGCGTTATCCCCAACTGTGTCACCATCACTGTCTGCGGTTTCAGATGCGTCATTTGGGAATGCATCGGCGTTGTCACCAACGCCATCGCTGTCCGAGTCTACCGTTTCAGTAGGGTCGTTTGGGAATGCATCTGCATTGTCACCAACACCGTCGTTATCGCTATCGAGCCACTCGTTGGAGTCATTGGGGAATGCGTCAGGATTGTTACCAGAGGCATTGTCTCCATATCCGTCACCATCGCTGTCGGTTGTTTGCGTGTTATCGTCATCAAAGGCATCCGCATTGTCTCCAACACCATCTCCATCGGTATCCGCCCACTCATTCTCATCGTTCGGGAAGGCATCAGATTGGTCTCCATAACCATCACCATCTGCATCGTAATCGATGATTTCAACAGAGTTGGTAGAGGTCACCTTGGCTCCAAAATCAGTCCCATCGCTTGGTGTAACCGTCATCGTCCAAATGTCGCCAATTGAAGTGGCGCTTTGACTGAGCAAGTTGATGTCGTTGAATTGTGAGACTTCTGTACCACCCTTGAGCCATCGAATTTCTGTTCCAGATTCAGCATCGCCATCTGCATCGTTGAAATCGTAATTTGCGAAGAGGTCGAGGTCATAGTATGCTTGCGTAATGGCTGGCGCAGGTCCTGGCATTTCACTGATGTAGACGTTCGATGCGGTTGGGGCAGTGTTGGACGGCCCAGCTTCTGGTATTGTGATTGAGGAGGATGTCCAAGCATCACTCGATGTTGCGCTGTTACCGTTCGCAGTCAGAACTGCGATGTCAACGCTGGTAGTTCCGCTTCCCGAAGATGGAGCGGTCCAATCAAACGACCATGATCGGTAAGAACTGGTGGTGTGTGTTGCTGATTGCCCAGATGTGTCGATTTTGACCGACATAATCCCAACACCTGGGATGGAAAGCGTACCTTTGTCGACCACGACATTGAATCCGCCGTTGCTTCCAGATACACCTCCAGATACCGAGATTTGGATGCTGTAGGTTTGCCCGCCCGTGTAGGTTGAAGGGAAGTTCTCACTGAGCGTGGGTGCGCTTCCGCTGTAGTGGCATGAGCACCCGCTACCGGCTTGGTTGTGTATCCCGTTTTGCTTTCCTTCCATAGTCGGAAGAGCGAGAACTGTGAGCGCAACGATAACGATCGTCAAACTACGTGTCAATGTGTTCATGACTCGACGCTGTATCGTGTTGGTATAAGAAAAGTGGTACGATGTTTTGACAGAAAAATACAGAATTTCCGAACATTGTGGAATGCCATATGCCGCGTCGCGATTAAATAGGGGAGTTTGGTCGGAGGGATGCCTACGTTCGTATGGAAGGAGTTGAGACACAATGCCAAAGCCCTGGACCTCGAAGCTGATTATCAAGCAACTCGGTGTACAAAAGTGCAATGGAAGTCTCGATGCCGCAGTCGAGAACCTGACCCTTGAACAAGCAATGAATGTTGCTCGTGAAAAGGCAGACCTCGGCCACCTGACCGGAGCCGACCTCAAGGCACAGACCCGAGAAGTCATCGGAACCTGTGTCTCTATGAGAGTCAAGGTCGAAGGTCACTGGGCCAACGAAGCCCTCGAAATCATTACCAAAGGAGAATGGGACGAGCGCTTTAACTGAACAAACATCACGAACCGCAGGAGAGGTGAAAGCCTCGCTGACTGCAGAGGTGAGACGATATGGAAGAAAACATCAATACCGCCATTAAGCAAGCCATCGAAGACGCTCCTGAGCGTAAATTCGTACAATCGGTTGACATTGCCTTTACCATCAAGGATGTCGATTTGAAGAATCCAACCAACCGTATCAAGGAAGAGATCCGTCTTCCATCCGGTCGTGGTCGTGAAGTTAAAATCGCTATGTTTGCCGCTGGAGAAGCCGCAACCCTTGCTCGTGAAGCAGGCATTCACGTCATCACACCTCCAGAAATCGAAGAACTCGGTGGAAACAAGGGTCGTGCAAAGAAGATTGCCAACCAATTCGATTTCTTCCTCTCTGAAGTCCCACACATGGGATTGATTGGACGTTACCTTGGTACCGTTCTCGGGCCACGAGGTAAAATGCCTCGTCCAGTGCCACCAACCCTCGATCCAGGGGCTCTCGCTACCGGATTGCAGACTACCGTTGTTGTCAAGTCTGGTGATAAGATGACCTTCCACGCTGTTATTGGTACAGTACAGCAATCCCAAGATGAACTTCTAGCCAACGCTATGGAAGTCTACAACCGTGTTGTCGGTCGTCTTGAACGCGGTGCAGGCAACATTCGTTCCCTCTTCGTCAAGACGACGATGGGACCATCAACTCGAGTCGAGGTGATTATTTGATCCCAAAGGTCGTCTCATGGAAGCGTGACACTGTAGAGGATATCCTCAACATCATCAACAGCGGTGAAACGCTCGCTGTCATCGATATCCACGGTGTTCCTGCTGACACAATGATTGGAATGCGCAAGGGTCTTCGTGACAACATGGCAATCCGTGTTGCAAAGAAGCGTTTGATGCGTCTTGCTTGGGAACAAGCAGGGAAGGACCTCGATGTTCTTGAGGAACTCTTTGACGGAGCAGTCCAACCTGCTGTCGTTTCGACATCCAAGTACAATTCTTTCGAAGTTTTCTCCGAATTGAAGAAGACCGAAGCTGGCCGTGCTGCAAAGCCTGGTGACGTTGCTCCAGTCGACATTGTCGTCGAGAAGCAAGACACTGGTATGCCACCTGGTCCAATTGTTGGTGAACTGAATTCCGTCGGAATCCCTGCTAAGATCATGGGTGGTTCCGTCCACATCCAAAAGCGACACGTTGCATTGGAAGCTGGTGAAGTCTTCGAAGGCGACCTTGGTATGCTCCTTGGTCAAATCGGAATAAAGCCAATCGTCACTGGTCTCCGCCTCTGTGGTACCTACGAGGATGGCGTTGTCTTCTCACCATCAACACTCGATATTGACTACGAGCAATTCGAGCAAGATCTCATTGGTATGGCTGCAGGTGGATTCAACCTTGCTTGCAACATCACGTGGTTCACATCACAAACCATGCCAACATTGCTCGCAAAGGCAAGCGGAGAAGCGCTTGCTGTTGCACTTGAGGCAGCGATCACAACCGCTGAAACACTGCCTCATCTTCTTGGACGAGCCCACCGCAGTGCTTTGGGTATTGCAGGCTCGCTTGACTCCTCCGCCCTTGACGACGAACTGGCTGATATGCTAGGCGCTGCTGCTTCAGCAGCATCTGCTGCAGCCGCTGTCGAGAGTGCGTCTGATGCCCCAGCCGAGGCAGAAGAGGAAGAAGAGGAAGAGGAAGAAGAGGGTGGCGGATTCGCCGGTCTCGGAGATCTCTTCGGCTGAAACAAAACAAAACATTGAGGTGAAATGAAATGGAATACGTTTATGCTGCTATGCTACTGCACGCTGCTGAAAAAGAAATGACCGAAGACAACATCACAGCCACACTAAAGGCTGCTGGTGTAGATGTTGATGCATCCCGAGTAAAGGCACTTGTTGCTTCACTCGCTGGTGTCGACATCGCTGAAGCAATGACCCAAGCCGTCGCTGCTCCTGCCGCTGCTGCAGCCCCTGCTGCTGCTGGCGGTGACGCCCCTGCCGCTGCCGAAGAGGAAGAGGAAGAGGAAGAAGAGGAAGCTGGCGGTTTCGAAGGTCTTGGCTCTCTCTTTGGTTGAGTTCAGAACTAGAAACACATCGCTCTCGATCGTTGGTGCCGAAGGCATCATCCGATTCCAAAGCGTTGCGTGAACTCAACCTGTGGAGGTCATCTCGTCCCTGGATGGGATTTGCGCAGCGTAACTCCAGCATCGCATGGTTCTTGCCATAGTGATAGGTACGATAGGCATGGTGCGACGAAACAGTCTCGATATCGAGCTGAGTGTCGCCCCTGTTGATTGCATCCGATCACTACGCAAACTCTGTGAAGAGAGAAACTGGTCACTCGAACGACATGAAGGCGCACGCCTTGTCGATCGTTTCGCCATCATCATGCCAATGGCACAATCTGCACGAACCCTTGGATTGAAGATCCTTGATGGGCCCTTGATGGGACTTGAATTGACAACATGGTCCGAAGTTCGAGGTTCCGCAGGAGCCGTGCACATCTGTTCGTGGATTCTTCCGGGTGGCCCTCAACATCCAAAGATTCAGCATTTGTTGCAACATTGGGTTGCCAACCTCCCGAGATGTCCATGGCGATGGACATTTGGCGAGCGTTCAAAGATCGGATTCCTCCTTCCAACATGGAAGAAATCACGACGTTCGTTTGAATCACTTGGTTTCAATACCGAGAAAAACGCATGGCCATATGTTCCATCTACGGAATGGATGAATCAAAATGAAGAAGAATAGTCTACCGAAATACATAGAGGTCTCCACCTCTTCGGGTGATACAGGAGGAGATTCCTATGGGCTTCATTGATGACATAAAAGAAGACCAAAAAATGCAAATTCAGGTGGTCTGCGTAGCCTTCTTCCTGCTTGCATTCCCATCGTATTTCTTCCTCAAAGCAGCTGCAACCGATGACCCAGCAGGAATGGGTGGAGTTGGTACATACTCGGTCACTGGGGACCTTTCGTACATCGATTTTTCAAGTGGAGAAGAGACTATCGCAGACGGTACGCCGTTTGTTCTTGAATTGAACACGGACGCTATCGATGAAGCGAGCGGAAAGAACATCGTTGGTGTTCTTGTTTCGATGTCGTATGGTGAGGATGAAGAAACCGGTAACACGCCAGGTTGCATCGCTGCAGCGCCTCAAGACGCTCCCGACACCATCACAGGTACTGCCACACATCTAGAGTATTCGGGTACTGGAGATGGGC
>CAXQWT010000104.1:0-17262 GCA_964227855.1 Salipiger bermudensis
CATCATCTCTTTGTTCATTCCAATGAGATCAACTGGTAGTGCATCTGTCCCAAATTCTTTTTCAAATTCCACAGCCTCTCTGACAATTTCTTCAAACTCTGATTGCGAGACTAAGTTTGGAATTAAATCCATGGATTTAATATCTTCATCTGAGAGAGTTCCATTATTAAATTTTGAACTTAATGTTTTAAACATTAAAGCAGAGAAGCTGAAGTGCATTCCCTCATCTCTTGCAATCCAGTCATTTGATAAAGCAAGACCAGGAAGCAAACCTCTTTTTCTAAAGTAGTAGATCGCACAGAAGGAGCCGGCAAAAAATAATCCTTCTACAAGCCCAAAGGCAATCAGTCGAGTGAGGCCTGGGAACTGGTCGAAGGCCCAGGTTTCAACAAGGCAGTTGATGTTACCGACCGCTCAATCACAGAAGGTACCCAATCCTGGTCAAGCATTCTCGCTGACATGGAAATGGCAATGGAACTCAACCCTGATGATATTGCTGCAACATGGTCGTCCAGCACAAGCAGTTACTCCTCCATGCAGGGTAATGTACTGAACAGTGTCTTCACAACTGGAGACACACGCCACTTTGGTGTTATCACGCAATCAACCCATGCGAACACACACATCAATCTCGAACAATTGGAAGACTACTACGAAATCCCTATGGAGAACGGTGATCGAATTGGAGTGAATGTTGTTCTTGAACCACAAGACAATACGGGTGGATCTACAACGAATCCTGTTGATGAAACTCCTTCGGATGAAACAAATCAGAACAACGACACAGATGTAGGGGATGAGTCTGGTCGAGATACAGAGTGTCCACCAAACTGCATCCTTGGAGAAGATGTTGAAGATGCTTCAACCGAAGAATCTAGCCTCTTCGGTGCAAAATCACTCCTTCTGGTTCTTGTTGTCTTGCTCCTTGTAGCTGTCGGATTGTTGACCAGAGGAAGTGATGAAGAAACTGAATTGGGTGCAGACCAGACGGTCATCATCGAAAACGAGTGGCAGGATGAGAAGAAACAATTCGTTCCAGAATTGCCTCCACTTACTCCACCACCTTCTTCTGAAGAAGAGTGATTATTGCAATTCCCACACAGGGCCATCTGCAGTGTCCTTGATAATGACTCCGAGTGCCTTGATTTGATCCCGAATTTCATCAGCACGAGGCCAGTCCTTGTTGGCTCGTGCATCACTGCGTTCCTGAAGTAAGGCTTCGACTTGATCTGCAATCTCTGCTCTTCGGGGATCTTCGACCGGTTCAGCCAGAAGAAGTTCCGGCGAGGGGAGAATGCCTAGAATATCACCGGCCGTTTCCTCAAGCCATTCCTTAGCATATGTCCCAATTGCACGCTTGTCTTCATCATCTGTTCCTAGAGTCATCAAATGTTGAAGTTGCTTGGTTGCTGCAAGGATTTTTGCAACTCCTTCTCGACTGTTGAAGTCATCATCCATTGCTTGTGCAAAGCCTTCTGCTAGTCGTTCCAGCAATCCAAGTGACTTTGTTAAGGGATCTGGACTTGCCATATCCGGTGGAGGAAGTTGGTGCTGACGACCTTGAGATGACATTCGTAACGCTGAGGCATAAACTTGCAGAATACGGTCATGATTTCGCTGCGCATCGTTGAGGAGCTGTTCGTTCATATCAATAGGAGAACGGTAGTGAGCGTTAACAAGAGCAAGTCGTAAAACGAGCGGATCGATCTTCTGTATGATATCTCGAATCGTCCAGAAGTTGCCGAGCGACTTGCTCATCTTTTCACCATCGATGTTGACAAATCCATTGTGCAACCAATAGCCAGCAAGTGGTGCATGTCCTGTATGACATTCGCTTTGGAAGATTTCAGCTTCGTGGTGAGGGAAACGAAGGTCATGGCCTCCACCGTGAATGTCAAATGAAGTTCCAAAGTGGTCAAGGCTCATTGCACTGCACTCAATATGCCAGCCTGGCCTACCTTCACCCCATGGTGAAGGCCATGTGGGCTCATCCGGCTTCGCTTGCTTCCACAATGCGAAATCTTTGTGATCCCGCTTTCCGCTTCCAGTTTTGTCTACTCGCCCCCCTGCACCTTGTCGTACAGCGTCAATGGATTGCCCAGTCAACTGCCCGTATTTCTCTGGTGCTGAATCAACATGGAAGTAAACCCCATCGTCAGCAACATAGGCATGACCTTTTGCGATGAGATCCTCGAGGATGTGTATCATCGAATCAACATACTCAGTACATCGCGGATAATGATCGGCTCGAAGGATGTTCAAGGCATCCATATCTTCGTAATAGGTCTCGATGTTTCTGTCAACGATGTCTTTCCAATCCTCTCCTGACTCAATCGAGCGAGTGATGATTTTGTCATCAATATCGGTGAAATTTTGGACATAATCAACATCATATCCAGACGCTTCAAGCCATCGGTGAATAAGATCGAAGGCGATGTAACATCGAGCATGGCCGAGGTGGCAGTTATCGTAAACGGTTACGCCACAGACATACATCGAGACTCTCCCCGGCGATTGTGTTGAAAAATCAACTTTCTCGCGCCGGCGTGTGTCGTGCACTCGTAATGGCATGTGAACATCCCCTCGGTGTCGCCACTCTCACTTGAAGGTTCATACGTTACAAGAGGGAGCGTGGGTTGAGAGCGATGATACAGTTCAAATCCAGAAGAGGGGTGTCCATCTTCGGCCGCTCAATATCGGACCATGCCTTGATTCGAACTTCATGGATTCTCCCCCTCGTAACCGTCTTGCTTGCAACATTTATCCATTATTTTTCTGGAAATTACAGAGACTTCCCCTTTTTCATCTCCGAGACAGATTATCCCGGTATTGAAGACCACGTCTTCACACTCGGTTTGTTTTGTTCTGCAATCGTACAACTTATGGTCTCCATTCGACTATTTGTTCTGTTCAAACCGATAGCATCGCCAAAACTGCATCATTTTGCTTTTGTTTGTGGATTAGCGACTTCTCTACATCTCGCGGTATTGTCGTTTGTTACGATGGAACAAAGCATCGAGATTCACGTGTACACTGCATTTGTTGTGTTCCATGGAGGTTTCGCATGGGCCTTTGCAACTCATTTCTCCCTTCCAAAATCCAATTCAAGAGGTCGAAGGATTCGCGTTTATTCTCTCCTTCTCGCCCTTGTTTCTCTTCTCGTCATGACGTTCACAATTCGTGATGGTATTCAATCCGGAGTGGAAGAACTTGGCGTCCATGAATCAGAAGTTGGGCTTGATTATCTCCAACCGTGGACTGTTTACGCTGCACCTGCTGAATATTTCCTGTTCTTTGGGCTTGTTGCTTGTTTGGCTTCCTTTTCATGGGATATTCAACACCACTCCGGCGAGCTCGAGGATACGTCGGTCAAGAGTTGAAAGAGCAACTTCATCAGGATCCACACCGTTTGCTGTGCTTCCTTTCCACACCTGAACAATTAGAGTTCGATGGGATAGTTGATGTTGAATTGTTCCTAGATATTCCAAGCCGTCTGTATCCAAAGTTGCATCGATCATGGGCCCCCATAATCCAGCAAACAACCCGGAATTTGGACGTTGAAAGAGATCAGGCCATCCTTTCAAATCCATATTGACAATGCATTGTAGTTCCATTTTCTTCTTTACCAGTTTCTTCGGACGGGGTAGTTCAATCGCTCGCTCAATGCCAAGGCATGAATCTTGAACGGGACAGAGGTCGCATTGCGGCTTCCTTGGACGGCATATGAGTGCACCTAATTCCATCATCGCTTGGTTCCAATTTCCAGGTTCATCAGACATCAAATGTTCGTCAGCGTACCTTTGCACATCGCTCATCGATGGTTCTTCTTGATTGGTTTGACGAGCCATCACACGACGGATGTTACCATCAACACAGGCTACTGGTTTTGAGAATGCAATAGAAGCCACTGCTGCTGCAGTATACGGCCCGATTCCGGGTAGTTTCAAAAGATCTTCATACGCATGAGGAAGCACACCACCATAGGAATGCAAGACTTCAATCGACAATGAATGCAAACGCCGAGCACGCGAATAATAACCTGCACCTTGCCAGAGATGAAGAACTTCATCAACACTCGATTCTGCCATTGACTGAAGGGTTGGAAATCGCTTCAAGAGTTTCGCATGGTACGCTATTCCACGCTCCATTTGCGTTTGTTGCAAGAGAATCTCCGAGAGAAGAATCGACCAAGGCGAAGGGTTCAATCGCCAAGGAAGAGGTCGCTTTACACGCTCATACCAAGAAAGCAGGGCCTCTTGATTCATCCAAATCATCTGTTGATTCAAGCGGCTTTTGCTTCTTCGATCTTCGCATCATTGGCTTTGATTTGCTCCCAGACCAATTCTGCAATGTCTTTGACATCCATTTCAGCATCGATAGCAGACAAACCATCCGTGACCATGGTCGAACAGAACGGACAACCGACTGCGACAGTATCTGCTCCTGTTGAAGCCAACTCCTTTGCACGAATGATGTTCACGCGGTCGTTGCCTTCTGGGACATGCTCTTCCATCCACATCTGCGCACCACCGGCTCCACAACAGAAGGAGCCACGTCCATGGCGCTCTGTTTCAACATCGACTCCACCAATAGCGTCACGAGGTGCATCGTATTCGCCACCAATTCTTCCCAGATAACACGGATCGTGATAGGTGACAGAACCATCGTGCTTCGGTTCAGGGAGTTTTCCTTCGTTTTGGAGATGTGAAATCAACTGAGAATGGTGCATGACCTCAATGTCTTCACCGCCGTAGTCCTTGTACTCTTTTCCAAGCGTATGGAAACAGTGCGGACAGGATGCGACGACCTTCTTCACGCCGAGTTCATTGAACGTTTCCAGATTGGTTTCGGCAAGCATTTGGAACAAGTATTCGTTTCCTGCTCGACGTGCCGCATCTCCGCTGCAGCCTTCCTGCATACCAAGAATACCAACATCAAGACCTGCCTCTTTCATGATGGAAATGGTGTCCCTTGCCACTTTCTTGTTTCGCTCATCGAACGATGCTGCACATCCTGCAAAGTAGATGTATTCGGCAGGTTCAGCAACCTTGACATCAAGATCTGCAGCCCAATCTCCTCGCTCGTGCGAAGGCAATCCGTATGGGTTCGAGTCGGATTCAAGGTTCTCGATGGTTGCCATCAGAGGCATGATGGTGTCCTCTATCGCCTCATCGAATTCCATACGCTCCATCATGAGATGGCGCCGAGCATCCGTTAGTTTCGGCACGTGTTCAATGTTGACTGGACAGACATCAACGCATGCATGACAAGTGGTGCATGCCCAGATGGACTCTTCACCAAATCTGGCAATGATGTCTTCTTCTGGCGTTTCGCCAGCAAAGAGTTGAGAAGCATGGTCGTTGGCATAATTTCGTACATCGTGAACGATTTGCATAGGATTGAGAGCCTTTCCGCTCGCATAAGCCGGACAAACGTCTTGACATCGTGCGCATGAAGTACAGGCCCATCCATCGATAAGGCTCCTCCATGTGAGTTGGGTATAATTTGCCGCTCCGAAGGATTCGAGATCGAGTTCTTCCAACGATACAGCCGAACCGCTTTCATCGGTTGCGAGTGGTCGCATCTTTGCCATTGGCTCGGTGTCAAAGAAGGCAACGTTCGGAAGAGCCATGACCAAATGCATGTGCTTTGAGAGAGGAATAAGGAACAAGAAGGTGCAAATTGCAACCATATGAGCCCAATAAGCTGCATTGATGGTGGTCTGCGATGGTGCAAAGGTGTCTGCAACCCATGCGCCAATCATCTCCCAAGTTGGGTGTGGGTTCTCACCCGCTTCAACAATGTACGAAGTGGTACAGATTGTCATGATCAGCAAGAGAATGACGTTTCCTTCGAGTTGAGACTTTCCTTTCAACTTCTCTGGAGTGAACAGAACCCGTCGGTTCAATGCAAGGAAACAACCAATCAATGCACTCGTATAGCCAAGTTCGACCATTCCGTTCCAAATTCCATTCAAAGCCTCTGGGAGGATATGTTCACTGAAACGATTCGCAGTAGCAAGGTCGAGCATGTCTGAAGAGAGCATCAGGAACCCCCAGAACATCAAGACGTGCATGGTTCCTGCCACCTTGTCTTCCAAGACTTTTCGTTGTCCGAGCCAGACAGTGAGAGTCTCCTTCATTCGCTTACCCCATGAATCGAATCGCTTGTCTGGAGCGCCGAGAAGGACAAGACGTGTCGCCTTTTGTACTTGGTAAGCAAAGAACGCAATCGAGATACCACCTAGGACGAGAAGCAGGTAATACCCCTTAATTCCTGCATAGGTAACGTCGAGCGGATGTTCCATCATGAACCCATCCAAGCGCATTCAATCCTTCAACCCAACGATGAAATCAATACCAATCCTAATGGTTGAGATAGGTCTCCAACGAACATGGTCAAGGCCAGTGCTCCAGGGAAGTGTATTCTTTTCGGAGAACACGCCGTTGTCTACGGCCAGCCTGCGTTGGCTTGCAGCATCAACCATCGCATGATCATCGAACTTGAAAGAGAAGAGACCTTTGAAAATTGGCGACTTGATGGACGCACCTTCAATCCTTCAAAACATCCTCACATCGATTACATTCGCAAGCAACTTCCACCACTTGATGATGCCCCGTTGCATATCCGAATTCGCGGTTCAATACCCAAGGCATCTGGACTCGGGTCCTCTGCAGCATTATCGATTGCCCTTTGTGGCGCACTTCAAGAGATTCGAGGAGAACCAACCGATTTGCTTCAGGCAAGTGAAATCTCCCATCAGGCAGAAGCAAAAGCTCAGGGTGGACGTGCAAGTCCATTGGATACTGCGACCAGTTCGTTTGGGGGATTTGTGGTTTTGTCCGACACCATCGAAGCAGACCTCGACTTTATCGAAACTCGAACCATGAATGTGAACGGAACAACCTTGCAATGGCACTTGCATACATTCGATGCAATCATCCCAGATGATGTTGCGCTTGTTGTTGGAAACACTGGCGTTCATGGCTCAACCTCTGCAATGGTGAAACAAGTCGCAGGCCTCATCGGCCAACATCCAGAACGAAGCGTCGAACTCGAAACGATCGGGTCAATTGCTCGAAGAGGGATTCAAGCCTTGCGTGACGGAAACATGGAAGCCGTTGGCCAAGCTATGTCGGAAAATCACATTGTCTTGAGATCACTAGGCGTTTCATCCCCCGAACTTGAACGATTGATTCGAGCGGCAGCTCCCTCGAGTCTCGGCGTTAAATTGACCGGTGCAGGAGGTGGAGGTTGTATGATTGCACTAACCAGAAATCCAGAGCAGACTGTTCGAGCCATTGAGATGGAAGGTGGTCGAGCGTTTATCACTCCATTTAATGAGGTTGGTCTCCAAATTGAGCATATAACCTGAGACCCTATACCAATAGGATTCACCATCAGGCAGATGGCCTCTGCTTTATATATGCGGGGAGGAAGCCGCAACCCATGACCACCGATGAAGAGCGCTTGACAGTTGTCAATGTTGTAGCAAGTACCCGTGTAGCCGAAGAACTCGACCTCCCTGATATCGCAATCCAACTCAATTGCGAGTACGAACCTGAACAATTTCCAGGTGTCGTTTATCGAGTCACGGACCCAAAGTTGGCAATCCTCATGTTCCGCTCCGGACGTGCAGTATGCACTGGTGGAAAAGACGAAGACAACATTCACACAGGTATCGACCGGATGATCAAGGATCTTCGAGCAGCAGGAATTACAACTTGGGACCTCAAGGACGTTGAAATCGAAGTCCAGAACATGGTTGCAACTTATGCTCTTCACTACCCTGAAGATTACGATGGAAACGACAAGTTCACTGGTGCTCCACTTGCAGGAGAACCACGAAAGTTGAACCTCAACAACCTCACCTTCCACCTACCTTTTGACAAGGTTGAATACGAGCCTGAACAATTCCCTGGACTCATTTATCGACTCGATTATCCAAAGGTTGTCTGTCTGATTTTCGGCAGCGGTAAGATGGTCATTACCGGTGCTCGTCACAAGGACGAAATTTTGGAAGCAGTTGAAATCATCAAGGACGAACTTGCTGACCTGCTCTGAAGTCCTCGTCGCATCTTTCATGTGCAAGAACGTGCAAGGGATAGCATGGGCGGAGTGCTCAAGCCACGTGTCTTGACCCTGCTCGTGCTGGGGTTGATGATTGGTTTTAGCCAATTCCCACTAATTGAACATCAGATCCAACTTGTTGATGACGAAGAAATTCAATCAACTGCAGGCGATCCTGGTGTCACCGATCTCCCCTCGTGGAGAGTTGGTGACAAATGGATTTACTCCGGTACCTTCGACCCCTCGATATTGATTTCCGATACGGGAGTTTCGGCAACTGTGGGCGAGATTCGCGGAGATTCTACAGCAGAAGTCATCGAAATTCTTCCTCTTCAATTCGATAACCGAACCGAATGGGTCTACAAACTCCGGATGACCGCAGATTTTGACAAAAGCGGGGTTGAACTGGACGGATTTACAGGAAATGCAGAGATTCAATTCACACAAACCGAGTACTTGCGAGTGAGTGACTTTGCAACTGTCAAGAATGATCTGGATTTGTACATCAAATTCATACCTTACGGAATTGGATCATTAACGCAAGTCCTTGGAGACATCACAATTACGAACGAATACAGTCCTGCAACAGAAGCCTATGACTTTCCGCTTCGTTATGGAGAGCGATGGACTTCACTGACTACAGCATCTTCACAGTGGTCTGGTCAAAGCGACTACATCACGCCATTCCCACCTCCAGAAACCGATACCAATACGACCACATGGGAAGTTACGAAGATTGGGCAGCCTCGAAATTCAATCGGCGCGGGCATTGCATACAGTGGCTGTGATTCATCGTACGAACTCAGCTCTTGGAACTCCGATGGTGTATCAACCGGATACCGTTGGTATTGTCCTGCAGTCAACAATTATGCTTGGCGACATGCAGAAGAAGACGTTGGACTCACCATTGATTTCAGATTGAAACAATACATTCCAGTTGGAGCAACAGGTGTAGAGAGCAACAGCGATCCTGGCACACGCCCAACCTGTGTTGATGTTGCCCCTGAACGGACCTTAACTGCGCTTGATTCCCCACTGAATGTATGGGTTCATCTCAGTCCTTCGTGTTACGGCACCATCGATGGCGTTGGCGTTGAAGTCGCATACGATGGCACTTCGGCCACTGTTTATACTGCTGTAAACGGTTCTGCGAGCATAACAATCGATTCTGGAAACAGCATTGATTACTCATCAACGAACACAGATTGGGCGAGTCACGGAATCATGGCGAAGTCTGGAAGTTACGTCGGGGCCGCAACAATAACACTCGACGAATACCTCGTTGGATTGGATTTGATTGCAGATGAAGAGCGAGCAGTGGTGATCCGAAATAGAAGCGGTGTCGTAAGCACGGTGAGTTCACTGTCCGGCTACAACGTCCTTCCCGGTGATGATTTGACCATTGAGGTCGCTGTTGTCAATAAAGGAATTACATCTTCAATAGCAACTGATTTACGAATCTATCACCCAGACGGGTCCATCTTTGATCTTGTTTTGCCTTCACTTTCAACTTATGAATCCCACAAGGTGAATTTCACCTGGACGGTCCCTGTTGATGCAACAATTGGAACAATACCCATTCGATGGGAGTCTGATCCGTTGCAAGCCAACACTGCAGATGCTGACCCAAACAACGACCTCGGTGAGATTGAGTTGTTCATTGGTCGTTTGCCTACTGCAGTCCTTGAGCCCATTGAGGTGTACACGAACGTCGAAACGGTCATCAACGCTTCAGGAAGTTTTGATGAAGATGGTGGAAACGTTTCATGTCTCTTCAACGTTCCTTGGTACGACGGAACTCGCTCCGCAGCTTGGACACGAGTTGAATCGATTGATTGCATGCTCAATTGGACCTGGACAAACGATGGAGAGTACCCCGTTCAAGTAACCATTACCGATGAAGAGCAGGATCAAGTCGAAGGCATTCTCGATGTTGTTATTCTCAACCGTGCACCAAACATCGAGGTGGTCAGTGCTCGAACCGAAGTCAAAGTGGAACATCCAGTCACACTCTATGCATACGCAAACGATACCGATTCTGAAGACCCCTTCCCTGGAATTGTTGATGTTTATTGGCCAAATGCAATTTGTGAGGAAGGGTACTACACTCGAATATGCACGACGACGGCTCCAACCGAAGGATGGCACACGTTCCAAGCCGTTGGCGTGGATGATGACAGTGCTATGACCATGGCGAGCATTGATATCCGATTTACGAACATTAACCCTCACGGTTTGTCCGTTACGATGACCAATGAAAGTGGTCCATTGCCACTCGATGTTCAACAAACATGGCATGTTCAAGAAGACCAAATCGTGAACCTCCGAGGACAGGCTCTTGATTCAGTGGATGATTTGGATGGGCTGACTCACCGGTGGTGGCCCGATGATGCACAACCAAATCTCATCAAGACATTCGATGGACGTGTCTCTGAGTTTGAGATGATGTGGGAGACCTCAGGATTGCATCGCATGCGTCTCGAAGTCAGTGACTCGGAAGGAGCCAGTAGTGGCACCTACGAACGATGGGTCAGTGTAGCCAACGTTCCACCAGTCGTCCAACCGTTAGACGGAGTTCTTCCACTGGCCGAGGGCGAAGAAGTACGCTTGGTCGGAAATGCTACCGACACAGCATCTGATTATGATACTCTAATTCGATGTTGGGATGTTGACCCCGGACTTGATTCAAATGATATCGGCGGTGCAGATGATGACTGTGATGTCATTGGTGATGAACTCGTTTGGCATTGGAACACGAGTGGTTCACATACCGTCATCTATCATGTCACTGATGACGATGGTGTTCGTGTGAGCGAGGTCTTATCCATTGAGGTGCTTAACATACCTCCAATCGTTCGCACAAAGGATATCCTCTGCAATGCCCTCGAAACCTGTGTCTTGGATGCGACTGGAACCATCGATTCTCTCAACGACCTTGATCAGATTACAGTAGTTTGGGATTTGGACACATCCGTTGACAGCAATGGGGATGGAATCAAAGACAATGATGCTGATAAAATCGGCAAGCAAATTGAACATGTCTTCACTCAACAGGGATCGTACACGATTCGAGTCATGGCCTGGGATGAAAACCCAGAGCGGCCAGGTACACGTATCATCAATCTCGAAATTGGTGCCCCAGATCGAACGATTGTCGAAGAACTAGGATCTGCCTTAGCGGGGGATGAAGCAAACCCTGTCGCCCAACTTTCCCTCCTTGCATTCATGCTCTTCCTTCTTGCGATGATGACACGACGTCGACGTTCTGGCCGCCAACAACGCGCAATGGATCGTCTCGATGAACAACAGAATGCCATCTTTAGTGATGAGGAGGTCGGTTTGATGCCGCATGAAATCTCAGCACGTCGCAATCGCCCTCAAGATCCTCCTGTAGAGCGAGCCTTCGATTCCTCGGATGTCGTAGCAGCTCCATCTACCGGACCTCCGATTCCGGAGAATGGACTGCCAGAAGGTTGGACAACGGACCAGTGGGAGTATTATGGCCAACAATGGCTTGACTCGCAAGTTGACAATTTCTAAGTACAAGGAAGCAGACATTCGCTCATGGCGAACCGTTTTCCTGCGTTGCTTGTTTTGTTTTTGTTGGCATTTACCTCCATGACACATCTCGTTAGTAACGATATCAATGCATTGGAAGATGTAACCTCCGTTGAACAATCGTCTGGTACAACCGGCTTTACCGATGTACCAAGTTGGCGTATTGGTGACAAGTGGACGTATGAGACTCAATTCGATGTTGCGCAACTCATCGCACAGGCCAACGTTTCAGCAAGCCTGAACACACTTACAGGAGATACTGTTTACGAAGTGGAGGACATCTTCTTCATCAGTGTCGACGGAATTCAAACCTTGGCATACAAACTCAAAATCGAAGGGGCATTTTCATCAGGAAACAGCGGGGCAACACTTGAGGGTGTTAGTGGAAGGCTGAACATTGATTATGATGGTGAAGACATTATTCGCGTCAGAGACCTCGCTGTCATCAATTCAGAGTTCGAATTGGATGTTGATTTTGCACCGTTTAATCTTGGGTTCCTTACTCAAAATATCGCTACAATCAACTTTGACACCTATTACGATCCTCCAAAGGAACGCTATGATTTCCCACTTCGAACTGGAGATCAGTGGTACATGCCCTTCATGTCAGGAACGTCAGTAAGCGGCTCATCAGATTTTTTTGACCCAAGTGAGTTTGACACAAATGGAGCCGAAAACAACTCTTGGCAAGTCACCAAAGATGGCATCCCCACAGAAGATGGAACCAACATCAAGTACGAAGGGTGTGATGATTCCTACAAAGTCAACGAATGGAACGCAACGGGAGTGAGTTCTGGGTTCAATTGGTATTGCCCTGCTGTGCGATTCAACGCTTGGATTCAAATTGAAAATGCAGCAGGATTCACAATTGATTGGCTCTTAAAAGACTACGAACCTGTAGACTCTTTTGGTGTTGACAAGCGGAGCAATCCTGGCGATCGAAATGTCGATATTGAGGTTGAAACACAATTCATTGCAACACTGCCCGATTCAATGTCAAAGATTTACGCAACGTATTCTGTTGCTCCAAACGGTGTGCCTGAAGTCAACAAAAACCTTCAACTTCGATACGAAATGGCAGGAACTCTTCTCAATCCAACCACCAACAGCAGCGGACAAATTGAGGAAACAATCAACGTTTCCAATGTTGTTGACGATACCAATGCAAGCGATGATTACAGCAGTAACGGCGTCATTGTCTGGGATCCTGTTCAGGAAATCATTGGTGTTGCAACGGTTGTCATTGATTTGTCCGTGGTCGGAATCGATCTGGTTGCTCAGGAAGATTCGATTATTGTTACACGAACTCGTGATGGTGAAGTTGCGACGCTCTCAAAATCAATTGGATACAATGCATTGCCTGGTGATGAACTCTCGTTCTCACTACCTGCGCAGAACCGAGGAGTGTTGCCATCACCTTCCACAGAAATGGAGATTATTGTACCGGATGGAGACTCTAGCCGCCAAGCAGTTCCGTCTATTGATGCCTACAGTGAACAGAGAATTACCATCGATTGGATTGTTCCAGAAGGTGCAACTATTGGAAATCAAACATTGACCTTCACCGTTGATCCGGATGAACTTGTTGTGGGTGATGCAAACCGTAGTAACAATCAAGCGACGATAGACGTCTTTATCGGACGTGCTCCAAATGCATCGATCACCATCGATACGGGAAACTACACGTTTGAAGACGTCTTCATTGACGCCCGTGCCTCTTTTGACCCTGATGGCGGCGATGTCGAGTGTCGATTTGAAATCGAATCCCGACCAGGACTTGTTGACATCATTACCACTCCCGATTGTGCAATCAGTTGGAACTGGTCCGACGACGGTGACTGGGAATTACGAACGGTCGTAACCGATAACGAACTTGATTCAACGGTCTTGATCAACAACATCACAATCCTAAACCGTGCACCCTACGTAAATCTCAGCCATCCTACAGAAACTGCAGTAGAATCTTCCATAACCATTGATGCAAGTGACAGCGGTGATATTGATACAATCTCTCCCTCTGGCCAGCAGGTCAGTATTTCTTGGCCCGACTTGAACTGTCTGGAAGGATTAACCCAACCGACATGTACGTTCACTCCACTCGAAGAGGGAACAATGCCCATTCGAGCCATCGCAACAGACGATGATGGCGCAGAAACTGAAGTTGTTTCATCGATTCAAGTCCTCAATGTCGCTCCGATAATTGGAGAGATTGAGGTATGGATTGCGGGAGTGAACACGCCATTTGATGCGAACGGAACATGGGTATTAAAAGAGGATCAAACAGTTATTCTTCGCGCTCAAGGCGATGATACGCTCAGTGATCGTGATGGTCTCATTATTGACTGGAACCTTAGCGATGTTCTCGAGAACCTTACTGTATCTACTGACGGTTCAGCGTCCGACGTTGCAACCTCATGGCCAACCTCAGGAGAACACATTATTTCTGTTCGAGCAGTTGATGATGATGGAGCAACATCGTCCACCTCTTTGGCCAAAGTTACCATTGAAAACGTCCCTCCAACGATGACAGCTCAAGCGAATTTCTTGAATGCAATAAACCGCATCAATGGACTCACTGTCTCGGAAGATGAGAAAGTTGAATTCGATGTTGTTGTTGATGACACTGCGTCCGACAGAGATTCCTTGGAAGTCTGTTGGGACATCGACGGAACTCGAGATGCTGACCTTGATGGGACCATGAACAACGACTGCGACATCAGTGGATCGCACTTTGAATACACATGGGAAACAAGCGTTCCTCAGTTCCGAACAGTAACGGCATGGGTTATGGATGACGATGGAGCAATGGCCTCAATTTCAGCAGTGGTAAAGGTGCAGAACCAACTCCCAAGTGCCAGTATCTCTTATGCAAATGGTTCACTTGACAACCTCATTGAAGGCGACACACTCAATCTTAGTTCAGCAGGAACATCAGATTCCGAATCTGATCTCGTTAACATGCTGTACGTGTGGAAGTTTGAATGGCGAGGCGAAAGTGACCTCGGAGAAACTGGCCCTGTTATTTCCATTACTGATTTGCCAGTTGGAACATGGGACATCAACCTCACCGTCACCGATGATGACCTCGCATCATCTACGAGAACCATTACCATCATCGTTGCTGAACCACCGCCCGAAGGTTTCCTTGAAGAATTTAGTGAAACATTGGGCGTTTCTACGACCATGTCAATTGTCATCTTAGGACTGATTGGTTTGGTGATTATGTTGGCTTCATTCCTGCTCATCACGCGCCGTTCACCCCCAGAGTTGGTGGAAACGCCATCAAACAAAGCATGGGATGAAACTCCATTACCGAGTTATGCTCCTGCCGAGTTGCCTGCTTACGAACAACAAGCAGCACAGCCAGCCCCTGTTGTAGAACAACCCATGGTCAATCAAGGACCGCCGCTCCCTGCTACAGGATTACCAACCGGATGGACAATGGAGCAATGGGCATACTATGGAGAACAATATCTTGCAGCAAACCAAGCACCTGCCCCTACATATCAACCGGCACCTTCAATGACTACAACACCTGCACAGAACACAAATCTCTCTGATTTATTGGATGATTTGGACTTGTGATGACATGGGAAATCTATGGCAATTCTTTGGACTTCCTGACCCTGATGCAGGCGGTTTTACGAGAGTGGCAGAACCTCAAACGGGCACATCAAACCAACGATTGACAACTGAAGCGGTTGAGGTCCCTGAACCAGTCGTTGAAGAAGTCATTCAGCCACAACCTATACCAGAACAAAGTTCCCATTGGAGTGGACCAGTAACTCCCGATGGGGAACCTTTTCATGACTTATCTGGTCATGGTCAGCGCGTTTTGATACGACCTACACGAGCTTTACGTTACGTAAATCCAGACGAGAAGCATCGAATTCACACGCGAGAAATCGCTCAGCGTGTCCTTCGAGGAGATACGATCATTGTCGACTTACGAACCTTGGTACACATGGAGTCCCATCAACAGGCATGTCGAAGAGAACTACGCGTCATGTGTGAACAAACGGGTGTTGGGGTCTTTTCTTTGGATTCAGAAGACAAATTGCTGATGATACCGGGTGCAGATGTTGTGATTGACATCGAAAAGCACGAACTTGGACTTACTCGGATTCTTACCGTCAATTGAGGTGAAGAGATGGACAAGCGTCAACAATTTGCTGGTTCATATCTCGAACTCTTTACGTCCTCAATGGTCTTCTTCATTGCTTTGACAATACTGCTTTCTTGGCTTACGTTCTACTCTCCATATGAGTTGTTTGAAAACGAAGATCGCCTTGCAATGATGAATTATGTCCTCATCACGATGTTTGCCTTGGGCCCGGTCATGGCCATCCTTGCAGGTATTGCATTCGATACACTTCCTCTTGTGTACAACCTCCCTTCCTTCGAGAAAACAACAATGCGCCATTTCCTCCAACTCAATGGAATCGGGCAACTCCTCATTCATGTTGGAATATATTCTGGGAAATGGAGTCTCTTCATCGAACTTTCAGGAATTGGTATCACTCTGATGTGCCTAGCTTTGCTGTCGTTGACCTCATCCTCGATGGATATTGTCAAGCAAAAAAGCAAATCTGGTGAAGTTGGAATCTTTTCATATTCCCCTGGCCTTGTCCTTGTCTTCTGTGCCCTCTTCATTGCAGCCTCTTGGTTTATGCGTGACATCTCTGGAATGATTGAGGTCGGTGTTGCCTTTATCGTCGCTATTTTCTGCGTGATGATGATGTCAACAGCATTGCTTTCTCACTTCAATCGCAGATTGGGCTGGAGTGCTACGAATCCTAAAACACTCCCTCTTCGATTCATATCCCTACTCCTTCTTGGTATTGGATACATTGCAGCGAGTTTCCTTAGAGCAAGAGAATCAATTTCTGAAGACATCATCGACATCTTGTTTGCAGTTGTTTTGTTGAATGTCTTCTTGATGCTAAATCCATTGAAGGTTTTGAGATTCTCCTTCGGACGATATGCAAAGCCTCACTCCAGATTTGTGCTGATTGGGTATCTTCTCTTACCAATGCTTTCTATCGTCTCAGTAGCACCTATCTGGACGGGGCATGAAGGACTTGCAAATATCCAACCGACGCATTGGTTGTTGATTGTCTATTCATGCTTCTTCATTGTCTGTGGGTTCGCAATTTACCTCCACGAAGACCATCTCCATTATTCGCCTTCATCTCGAGTCACGCATTGGCACCTCGTGTTCATGTTCCTCGTATCTGGTGCATTGATGACGTGGTCTCTCTACGATGGAGCAGTCTTGCTCGACAAGGAGTATTTACCAATCTACATTTGGATTGCTACGCAAAGCATTGCATCTATTCTTCTTGCCGTCTTGTTTATTCGTCATACGATTTTTCCCGCAGACAACTGGCACCGAATGCCTATGTTTTACGATCGGCTCATCGAAAACAGTGATTGAAGTTCCTCTAACAACTCAAGGGACGCTTGTGTAAAACCAAGTACGGTTGATTCTGAACCCTCAATCAATTGAGCATGGTTTCCCATCATTCCTGCTAAGTCGTAACCACCGGCTTTTCCTACCCATGATTCAGACCTGATTAATTCAACCAAAACATCATCGGAAAAGTCTTCAATTTCGACGAGGGCATGTTCAAC
>CAXQWT010000105.1:0-10501 GCA_964227855.1 Salipiger bermudensis
ATTGGATTCTTGGTTGGAATTGTTTTGCCTGGCGTGGCCGGTTACTTGGCTCTTGGCGGAACCCAAGGATTCCTCGGAGGCATGATTTACGGCGGATTCCTCCGTGTCGTTATCGTTCACCATGCAACCTTCCTCATCAATTCAGCAGCGCACACCTGGGGAACACAACCGTACTCAACTGCGAACACGTCTCGAGACTCTCCGATTCTCTCCTTCTTTACTTTCGGAGAAGGATACCACAACTTCCACCACACCTTCCAAGCCGATTACCGCAACGGACACAAGTGGTACCACTGGGATCCTTCAAAGTGGTGGATTAAGATTGCATCTTGGTTTGGTATGACCAAAGAGTTGCATAAGATTCCGAAGAAATCGATTGAATCTCAGAAAATGAAAACGGCGTTTGAACAGACGTCAGGAAGCGATGATGTCTCGAGTGAACTGCAGGCCAAACTTACCCAATGCGTTCAACAACTTCGCAAAGGATTCACCGATTTGATGAAGCGAAGAGAGGAATACAAACTTGCCAAGTTGGAACGAAAGAAAGAATCCAAAGAGGCTTGGAAGCGACGAAAGGAAGCTCACAAGGCACGCATTAAGCAATGCAAGGAGAGCATAGCACAAGCACGTCTTGATTTCAAACACTTGATGCAATCCATGAAACTCAATGAACGTGCTCTTGCTGCGGCAGCTTGATTCAAAACAGCGGCTGCAATTCTCCATCTGCAACGTACAGACTAGGCCCTGATGCGAGATAGTAGACAGCGCCGCGACCATCTCTTGAATCGGCTGCAGTAGCGTTCGGATTGGAAGCGCAATCTCCCGTGCAACCGTCAGCAAAGGCAACATAGACACGTCCTTGTCGATCGATGTGCAAGTCGTTGAAGTCGAGCAGGTTACGGTTTGAACCACCTATGTCTCGACAATCACCAGAGTTAAGACAAATCGATCCAACTTGAACCGGATCATCCGTGACACGGTATGTGTGGAACGTTGGGTTCTCGTCCAGAGCGTTCAGACTGTACGTGATGTAGAGATGGTAGGTTGCATTGTTTGGAGCGTAGTGTGCATTACCGTTCCAAGGGTTGCCGTCAAGATCTGACTGGTTAAGCATTTCAGCATTCTCGCTACCGAGATATGTGATTGCTATCCGACCAGGGTCACCCGCATCGGTTTGAGGGAAGACGGTCGATATAACGCCAGCAGGAGAGATACGAATGCTCTCTTGCTCCCAAGTCTCTCCCGAATCGATTGAACGTGACATGTAGACGCCCTCATCAGCACCTGTCCAGACGTGATATGCATTGGAATCGGTATCCGTCGAAACCTCAGAATTCTTTCGTGGATTTGGTGTACCTGCATCACTACCCATCGTACGTTCAAACCACGAGAATCCGTTGTCTTTGGAGACGATGACTGTGGGTGTCGCAACACGCGGAGTGACGTAAACGGTTCCATCTGGGGCTGTTGAAATTGCTCCGTGAAGACCGCCATTGGTCGTCGCTAGTCCGATTATTTGTCCGCCTGTTTCAAAGGTTGCACCGCCATCAAAACTCGTGAAACAGAAGATTCCTGCAAGTTTGTTGTAGCAATAATAGACGGCTGTTTCATAGAATCCGCTTGTAAACTGTCCCAATGCCCCATAACCAGAATCGGTCCATGGCCCACTTGCCAACTTGATGTGATCGTTCAATGGGGTCGTACCAGAATCGTGTGGATTGCCCATCCAAGTCTGGCCATCATCGTCGCTCCAACAAATCCACGAGGTCTCCAAACCGATCATCTGTACTCCGAAAACACGGTCTGTGATTGGATCAACCCATCCGTATGGGTCACTCGTTGTTGGAGAGCATTGAATGGGGTCTTGGGTTTCTTCCCACGTTTGTCCACCATCACATGAACGCATGACCTTCTCCATTGCGATGAAAAAGATACAGCCACTCGACGTGATACCAATGCTGGGTTCTTTCCCGGTTTCACCTACGTCACTGAATTGGAACACCATATCAACTGCTGGAATGTTAAGGGAAGCACCTGTCTTGTCAGTTACGAAGATTCGCACATCTTCTTCTTCTTCAACAACGGGGGGGTCGAAAACCATCTCATCCTCACCGAAACAACCTGAAAGGGATACAGTTGCCATCAGCAACGCCAGCAGTACTGCCTTCATGCGCATGTTAAACCCGAACACCAACCCCATAATGACCTTACGGCTCGCTAGGTTTGGTCAAAATCGTCCAATGAAGGGGCTGAATAAGGTCGGAGATTTGGTTTCAAAACGTCCACTTCCGATGTAGGATGAAGCCAATCCTCTTTACCATCTCCCGATTGATTTCGCCTCTGAACGAAAAGAAGAATAGAACCAAGAAGAGCCAACCCTAACCCAATACGCCAGCCAATGTCAAAAAACGAGTCTATAGCTGCGTTTCGTGGGAAGAGATCCGTAGAATCTGGCACACCATCTCCATCCGAATCGTACTTTGCGGAATCATCGTATGGGAAGGCATCTGCATTATCACCTAGACCGTCTCCATCCGAATCAAGCCATTCGAATGCACTGTCAGGGAATGCATCTGCATTGTCGCCTACTCCGTCGTAATCACGATCAAAGCACTCTGTCTCATCATAGGGCCAAACATCTGAATTGTCACCACATCCATCGCCATCGGAATCAAGCCATTCCGTCGCATCATTGATGAAAGCATCACTGTTGTCGCCTACACCATCGGCATCCGAATCGAACCATTCCGACTCGTTCAGTGGAAACGCATCAATGTTATCTCCATAGGAATCGTTGTCGGCATCAATCCATTCACTCGAATTTCGAGGGAAAGCATCGCTGTTATCGCCGTATCCATCGCCATCCTCATCGGACCATTCATCAACATCACTTGGAAAGGCATCAGCAGTATCTGCGAAACCGTCACCATCACGGTCAGGACATCCAACTGGAATCCAAGAGAGACCAAACGTCTCGGGACAGTCATCACTGTTATCGCCGAATCCATCTCCATCGCCATCCGACCATTCATCCTCATCGGCAGGGAATGCATCACCGTTGTCGCCTATACCATCCTCATCTGTATCGATACATTCCGAGGCGTCGAATGGGAATTCATCGGTGTTGTCCCCACAGCCATCACCATCAGAATCAAGCCATTCCGATGCATCCAATGGGAAGGCGTCAACCCCGTCGATGTATCCATCGCCATCCGTATCTGGAAGACGTCGGTTTGAGCCGATTGCATCCTCATCGAGGTTGGAGAGTCCATCGCCATCGATGTCCGTATCTTCTTGATCCGAGCACCCATCTTCATCCAAATCGTTGAGATGCACGCCAATGCTTCCTTTTGGACAGTTGTCTTCAAAATCTGCGACCAAGTCATTATCATCGTCCCAATCTTCTGAATCCGAACAACCATCGCCATCGTAATCGATAAGATTTGGACTCAATGGACAGGGATCGATGGCATCGTTTTTGCCATCAGCATCTGTATCCCGTTGAGATGGTGAGCAACCTGACTCATCTACAACGTCGCCAACGACAGTGTCCGGGCAGGTGTCGCCTGCATTGAGGACTCCGTCCCCATCATCGTCTCTTTGTTCCCAAGAGCATCCGGTTTGATTGACTGTCGAGGGATCAACCGTCCAATCACAGGTATCGATAGAATCCACAATTCCATCTCCATCAGTATCAGCTTGTCCGATGGATTCAACCGCAAATCGTGAGATATATTGGTGCATTATTCGTGTCGGATGAGCCTTATCGAAGAAGATGTACTCATCGACATTGGAGGCGATAGGATCTCCGTTGCTGCAAATTGGTAAGGGGAGCAATCCAGCATTCCCTGAGCATGCTGCTGATTGGGTGTTGGTTAGCCCCAAAGCAGCCTTGTTTGCGATAATATCGTTGAAAATGGAATATGCATCAACCGAATAGACAGTAATGCCAAGTTCTGTTCGGAGGCTGTTGATCAGTGTGGAAAGTTTGCTGTTGTACGATGCAACTTCCGATGCTATGTTCTGTTGCTGCGTTTGGCTGCGACCCAGAATTTCGGGAGTCTTTTCCAAAGGCGGCAGGTTTGGAATAATGAAGGTGGTTGCGCCTGCAGTTTCGAGTTGACGTATGTGGCTCTCCATGTTTGTAACAATCGTATCTGCGTTCGCAGTACCGTAAAGGAAATCATTTCCTCCAGCCCATAATGAAACAACATCGTTTGAGGCAAAACTCGATTGAACGTTAGCGAGATAACTTGTGATTTGCGAACCTACATTTGGAAGAAGGAGGTAGGAAAATCCGGCGCCCGTTTGCGCTCCACCAAAGGCACGATTATCGCCTGCAGTTGTTCCAGATCCATGTGTTGTTGTCACGCCATACGCTTGAGATAAATACTCAACCCAAACCATCCCATTGGAAAACCGGCCTTGCCAATACGGAGGAACATCCGGTACATTCAGTACAGAATCCTTGGCATTGCCCATATCGCTAAGCGAGTCACCAAAGACCAAGAGGTTTCCAATCGGGGGAATCAACTGATTCTGGAAAACGGCGAACGTACGCTCTGATTGAACCAATAAAGCCCCTGAAGCATCATACAAGTTCGCCTCAAATCTGTAAAAATGGTTTGCGTTGTAGAAATGTTTCAGCTCGACGACGTTCGATGTCACCGTGCCCGTGGCCTTGAACACAATTGAACCAGAATCAAGTACCGCATTATCAGCATCCGACAAGGTCCAATCGATCGTGTAATTGACGTTGAATTGAGCATTTTTCAACTGCACATCCATTGGGACAATCTCGCTTGAGAGCCAGTCAAATCGTGAAACTTCTATTTCAAATTCAATGGCTCGACCATCGGCATGAGCAGGCAAGGGTACGAGCAGGCTTGACACCATGAGAACGACCAAGAACAATTGAGAGCGCATGGATGTCAACCAACGTGCTGTGTTTCGATTCCACACATAAAACAACATCGACTTCTTGCGCTGAAGGCAGGACGTTCGGAACATTTATTCAAGGTACAACACGACATCTCGATATGTCCGATGAGAATGCATGGAGTGTCGAGGAAGCCATTTCAAATTTAAAGAATGCAATGAACGAAAGTAACCAAAGCGCCAGCGATGTCTTTTCCTCCATCGATACGAACAGTGATGGAGAAATCAATGGCCCTGAATTGTACAAAGGTCTTCTCGAGCATCTTGGTAATGCATTGTCTCCCGGTCAAGTATCAATGATCATCAAAGCATTGGATGCAAATGATGACAATCGAATCGACCTCGCAGAACTCACCGCAGCTCTCGAGGAAGAAGAGTAATCGCATGAAGTAACAACTTTGTTACTGAACCTTCTTTATACCGTAATGGACAAAGTTCCTGTATGGCAGGGACACATGGCAATGATTCCTTTTACACAAGTTTTCCATTCATCTTCTTTGGCTTACTCTTGCTTGCAGGAATCGTAGCCTTCGTCTTGTATAAGCGTTGGAAGGGGTTACCAAAGATTGGAGAAAAATTCTACGACCCAATCGTCTTAACTCTCGGATTATGGTGTCTTGCTGGACTTTTAATCGATGCATTTGCACATATTGCAGGGAACGTTGATGACACATTTTTCACGCCATGGCATGCTGTTTGGTACTCGGGGGCCGCTGCTTATGGAGCCTACATCTTCTATGCCCTTCTACCGGATGGCGGGATTCAACAACTGATTCGAGAACCCTTCGGGACCCTCAAGGGCGTTGAACCCCAACACAGAGCAGGTGTTTATGGGATCATCATCTTCGCAATCTCAGGATTTGGAGATCTCATTTGGCATGAAACACTTGGTGTTGAAGAGAATGTGGACATTCTACTTTCACCAACACACATTGGTTTATTCATAGGACTCATGATGTCGGTAACAGCTCCACTCTGGTCGGCATGGGCTGATCCAAAAACAGGTAAGAACGGGCTTCCTTCACAACTTCTGATTCTCTTTGGCGCAGGTGCTGCCTGGTGTGTTGCGCTTCTGATGGTTCGTTATGCAAATCTCTGGTTCGCTCCGTTGCAAAGTTTCTGTTATTCGGGTAACCTAGATTTTTGTGACAACGACGATTACAACTTTGCACTTGAACAGGGACTAAAATCGCTTTTCATTCAAGCCGCATTGACATCAGCAGTTCTTGCCATCTTCCTTCAACGATGGAAGCCTGCACGAGGTGCCATGTTCACGCTGTTCATGTTCCATGCAATTGGTGTATGGGTCTACTCTGAATTTGATTCAAACAACCTCACCATGGGTGTTATACTCGCCATTGTAGCTGAAATCGTAGCCCTTGGTTACAACCGTATTGGACCAAAGGTGTACATTCCGTTCATGGCTGCAAGCCAAGTCATGGTTTTCATGATCTATGGACTTATGAGCGTGGGTGACATTGCTGATACATCCTATTGGATTGAAGGCGTGAACATTCACGTCATCCCATTCGGTTGGAGCATTCACTCAACGATTGGTTCGATTGTCGTGTGTGCTTCCATCGGCTGGTTTGCAAGTTTGATCGCATTCCCGCCACAACACCCTGAGGAAATTGACGAAGCCTGACGGCTCTTTCTTGAGGCTGCGGTTGGTTCAATAGAACCACAGGAAAAAAATGCCCCAACCAATGAAAAACAGGAACAGTACCGCATATCTGAGGAACGGAAACCGCTTTGTGACATCTTCCACTTTGTCACCTACGGCCTCCAACGTTTGGTCACCGAGGGCAGCCGTGGCTAATTCTGAGAAAACTTCGCCTGCCATGCGTTACAATTCCAATCCCGAATATTTAGAAATTGAGCCGAACAATGTTCTGAATCAGTCACAGCAGGACTTTGCAAGTGCATCTTGTGCACAAAAGCATGTCTTGGCTGGAACGATGTCCGCTCGAGAACTGCGTTCGTTGAACAATGCAGTGACTTCAGCGAGTTCTTCTGGAGCATCGCCACGGGCTTCAAGACAGAGTTTCAGACCAAGCAGGCCCCACATGTTGTCCTTCCAGAGGTTGATGTCCGCTCGATAGACTTCTTCCGCTTCTTCGATGTGACCTTGCTCGAAAAGCAAAGCACCGAGGATGTGGCGTACAGGTTGCATTTGACCCCCTGGTTCGTTGTAGGCAAGGTTGAGCGAAAGATCAACTCCTCGTCGCAACTCATCAAAGGCTGCTGTGAAGTCATGTTCTCCACCGTTTGCCTTTGCTAGGAATTGGCGTCGGTATTCAATTTCAGCCTCAAGGATGGCTGCATTAACATTGAGAATGGATGGTCCTTCTGCTGGATCTTGGTACATGAAATTGTTGTGCATCATTCGACCTGCAAGGGCTGGGTTCTCCAAAGCCTGCTTGAACAAGACTTGTTCGGCCTCAGCTTCCGGAACCATACCCTTTGAGGCGTAAGCAACACCTCGTGCATAGTGCTGTGTTGCGATGGTTGCTGGGAAGACATCCTTGTCATCGTACATTGGCTCAGCAAGGATTTCATCCCACTTTCCGAATCGAATCATGACGTGCCAAGGCATGGTCACATAGGATTCCAAGAAGATGGCACCCATTGGAATAATTCCGGCAAGCATGAACTGAACGCCACCGTTTTCATCTCCAGCAGGCAGTGTGTCAACGGCCTTTCGAGCATACTTGAGAGCGGTTTCGTATTGACCATCAAACATGGCACACCAGACAACGAAATGGTGATTGTGCATTCGATAGAACTTGTAGAATTGAGATTCGTTACCTGTGAGTTCAACGTAGCGATCGTCGGCTTCAACTGCAGCAATGTTGCACTCAATGGCTTCCTTCCATTGTCCAACCCAAGCATCGATGTGTGAAGGCATGTGAACCAAGTGACCGAGACCAGGCATGCAAGTGCGAAGGACATCGGCTGCTGGAAGTGCTCGTTCAGGGAACGGTGAAAGTTCTAATGCGTGGCAGTAAAGATGGCAAAGAGCAGGATGAACCTTGGCCTCTTCACTGTTTTCGAAAGCGTCTTCCATGATTTGAACAAGGAGGAGTGTGTTGTCATCCGCAGGTGTGATTTCGCCAGTAGCCGTGTTTTTGTCCCAGAGTTGCCAAGCCTTGAGATTCATCAGAGCCTCAACATAGATTGCAGTCACGTCGAGATTCTCCTTGTACTTCTCGTACAATGGAGCCATGGCTTCAGCGAATGCAACGTTTAGTTCAGGGTCGTTACCCATGTTAAGGACCGATGGGTCTGCTGCATCTCGAGCCTCCTCGGAGTGGCGAGTAGACAGCGCACGGATGAGATCTTGTTCAAGTTCTGAACAATGACCCATAACCTTCAATGCCTGTTGAATTGGATCGTAGCCCGAACCGAGTCCAGGTGACCAATTGTAGTTTGAAGAGACACAGTAAGCGATTCCCCACCAAGCCATTGCGCAGTTCGGATCGAGTTCTGTACATGCCATGAAGCAGGCAATCGCTTGTTCATGGTTGTAATTGAGCATGTGGCCATACGCTTCAACAAACATTTTCTTTGCCTCATCGTTTGCTGCTGTTATGAATTCAGCAAAGGTGTAGTTCGATGGTTTTCCAAAATTATAGTCCTCGGGTGCGTACGACATGTTGTTTCCTACAACGGCTCTTACTTAAGCAGACTCAAGAAGTACTAAATAAAATCAGGAAATTTCCTCCACAATTTGAAAAAAAAAATCATTCTGTTGTCTCACGGCAAATGTTGCGACCCAACAGAACATACAGGAAAAGGGGTTTTTGACCTACCTAGTTTTAGGTGATAAGCATAACAGCAGTAATCCTAGGAGTTAGCATTGTTGCAATTTGTGACTCTAATGGGGAACAAAACATGCATGACTTTCAATCGCTCGGATTATCTGAACAACTGCTTCTTGCTGTTGAACAGGAAGGATACACGACACCAACACCAGTTCAATCTCAATCCATTCCTCCGCTCCTCGATGGAAGAGATGTTCTCGGGGTGGCTCAAACCGGAACGGGTAAAACAGCAGCATTCGCCTTGCCCGTGTTGCAGGTCATGAGCCGGAAGAAGCAACATGGTGCACGTCACATTCGGGCTCTTGTTTTGTCCCCAACTCGTGAACTAGCAGCACAAATTGATGAACGGTTTTCAGCATACAGTGAACATTTGGACATTCGACACAAAGTCATCTTTGGTGGCGTGAATCAAAACCCTCAGGTTAGAGCATTGCAGAAAGGCATCGATGTGTTGGTTGCAACGCCGGGGCGATTGCTCGATCTGATCGGACAAGGCCACATCGATTTGGGAAGGGTAGAATTTTTTGTCCTGGATGAAGCAGACCAAATGTTGGATATGGGCTTCATCAGAGACATCAAAAAGGTCCTCAATCTTCTTCCTAAACAACGGCAAAACCTGTTGTTCAGTGCGACAATGCCAAAGTCCATTGCTGACCTTGCAGCCTCGTTCCTGCACAACGCAGTCAAGGTTGATGTCAGCCCAGAAGAAGTCACTGTCGACCGTATTGCTCAGAAAATTATGTTCGTAAGGAAGGCGGACAAACGTCGGCTGATTGTCAAGATCATTAAGCAAGAGAAGGTCAGCAAAGGCATCGTGTTCACAAGGACCAAGCATGGAGCAAATCGTTTGGTCAAACAACTTGCTCAGAGCGGAATCAACGCAGCAGCAATACACGGAAACAAAAGCCAGAGTGCGAGAACAAAGGCATTAGCCAGTTTCAAAAAGGGAGACATCAAGATGTTGGTTGCGACTGATATTGCGAGTCGTGGCATTGATGTGAACGATATCACGCACGTGTTCAATTACGACTTACCCAATGAACCAGAAAGTTATGTTCACCGCATTGGCAGGACTGCAAGAGCTGGAAAATCCGGTATTGCCTACGGCTTTTGTGATGATACGGAATCTGGTTATTTGGTAGGAATTCAGCAACTCATTGGTTTTGATATCGATGTTGATGACACACATGAGTTCCACTTCATCGGAGCAATTCCAAAACCTAATCAAAAACCTGGTAAAATTAAAAGCGCCACATCAGGTAATTCGAAGAACAATTCAAACCCGAATAAGAACAAACGTCGTAGCAGTCAACGACAGAGCAGACCTCAACAGTCCAATCAGAAGTCGAGCAACAGAAACAGCAACCGACAACGTCCCTCGAACAAACGACGTAACAGGAATCGTTCTCGGAACAATCAGAACTAATCGAAGTTGGTGGACGCTGGGGAGTCGTCCCCGCTTCAGAACATCAGGAAATCCTCGTTGCGTTAGCCTCACTCATCCGCGCCCAGCGGTACGAGATGGCCTTGACAATTCTTGACAACGAACTCGGAGGTGGTTGCTGATGCCAGCCGAGAAAGGCATTCCCAAGCCAGAGGCCTCCGCACGGCGACTCGATGTGAGGAATTACGATTCAAGAGAAGCCTGGGGCTGGCTTTCGGAAGACGAGCGGTTGATCATGAGCAAGGAAGGTGTGACCTACGTCGATGTTGAACTGGTGTGTCTAAAATTTGATGAG
>CAXQWT010000106.1:0-4575 GCA_964227855.1 Salipiger bermudensis
CAGAGGGGACCCTTTGATTAGGCCTCCAAGCAGAGGGTACCCTTTGACAAGATGCCTGAGCAGAGGGTGCCCCTTTGATAAGGCAGAGAATTACCTTCCAAATCTGAACATGTTTATGTGTAAAAACAAGGTAGCATATTCATGGCTATCGTAATAGATTTGGGCCAAGAAGAAATATCTGGATCACTAAAATCCAAGTATGGTGAGAAATTACGAAAAAACCAGTCTAAAGCTGAAAAAAGTGGATTCAAAAGGAAAAATGGAATGACTGAGTATATCTTTCAGGAGTCTTGGTTTAAGTCTGTAAAGATTAGAATTACACCCCTAAGTGACTCGAAAACATCAGTCGATTTCAAGGTGAATTATTCCAGTAGATTACAAGAAGTATTGGTTGTTTTGACTGTTGGGGCCTTGACTTTTATCTCTGTCACGTCTACGTTTCATGCCTATAACCCCTATTCACGTATTTTGACAGTCGTCTTATTGGGGACCCTGTACCTCGCTCCTTCCCATTTAATCAAACCAATAGTTTCTGAAATTAGCTTTTTCTTACTAGAAACCCAATCAAAAGAATCTCAAATTAAAGAAGAGTCTGAGGAGGATTTGGGGTCGAAATTAGGTTCCAATAAGGGATTATTAGCAAGTAGTGGAATTTGCTTTGTCTTGGGTTTACTTGAGCTGATTGGCAATGGTGCTTTAACATCGGGATTTTTGGGTTTATCATACCCACGGGACTTTTTCCCACTGGGATTGAAAGACATTGGTTGGGTTTTCCTCTTCCTTTCTTCATTTGCATTATTTCTCGAATCGAAAAAGTGAGCCTGATTAGTGGGTTTATCCAAATACCCATTGCTCAGGTACGGACAAATCAAAGGGCTTGGAGTGGGTCTTGTCAGCCTACCCTTTGAATTCATGAATGCCCATTTCGAAGCCCTCATGAAACAAATGAATTGGTACTAAATTCGGGGCAAACCTTAGATGAACAAAAGCACCGATACGGTCATGGAAGAATTGTCCAAGGTGGGTATTGATTCAAAAAGAACAACTGCTGCAAGTGTAGCAATTGTAGGATTGGTTGTCTATCTTTCATTGATTCATTTGAAATCGATTCTGATGCCGTTAGCTATTGCAATTTTACTCTATTTTATGATCAAGCCACCAGAACAATTCATCTACAACAAAGTAGGTAATCGGTTCGTATCATATGGTACTGTCATACTCAGTTTTATTGTTACAGTCTATTTCATCTCAGTTTTCTTGTATGACAACCTTTCTCAATTCATTGATGAAGTTCCTGAAATTACTGAAGCATTCGAAGAGAAGCGAGCAAAGTATGCTGATTCCAACTTGTATGGGCTGGAAGTGATCTTCTCCGATGCTGACTTGCTCGCAGGTGTAGCATCTCCAAGCAACATTGAATCGTTTGTTCTAGCCATTCTTGGCTCACTTGGTGGATTCTTTGGAACGATGATTACCGTCCTGATTTTCCTGTTGTTCATCGTCCTTGAAGAGCACACAATTGCACAACGATTTGGGGCTGCCTTCCCAAATTCTTATGACCGAGCGAGGAGAATTGTAAGTGAATCCACTGAATCAATCACTGCGTATGTCGTTTCAAAAGTGACCTGTAGTGCAGGCCAGGCACTCGTTATGACCATCATCATATCACCAATTGGATTCAATTTACCAGGTTGGTTTTTATTCGGAATCCTATGCTTCCTGCTTGATTTTATTCCAATTCTAGGTGCTCTTTTCGCCACGATTCCACCAGTCATCATTGGATTCATTATGCTTGAGCCAATGACAGCCCTGCTCATGCTTGCTTTGCTGATTGGGAATCAGCAAGTCTTCGGATCGTTTGTTGAGCCAAATCTTTCTGGCTCAAAGATAGGTATTTCGCCGTTTGTTCTGTTGTTAACAGTAATGTTGTTTTCTCAAGTATGGGGGATTGCTGGTGCAATCATTGGGGCCCCAATCATTATCATTGCAAGACTCATTCTTGATGAAAACGAGAAAACTCGCCCTGTCGCATTGATGATGGCCAATGATGTGGAAGAAGAATGAGTAATTCATTGACCGTTGAAGGCTTCAATTGCTTCAACAACTTCAGAATCATCCATCAATCTTCGCTGAGATTTTGCAACATCAAACAGATGTGAAACCAGATTATCTGTGATCTCATAGTCTCGTTGCTGAAGCCACCAAATGATGTTCGAACGCCCTGCCATGTGGCCTATTCGAATCACTTGTTCAAGGCCGAATTCTCCCGCAGGAACACCTGAATAGACACGGTCTGCAAGCCAGTGGTCACCCTTTTTCATCGCTTTAATGACGGCCGAAGCGTGAACTCCAGTACCTGTTTCAAAAGCATCTTGGCCAAAGACTGGATAATTTCGTGGAAGAGGAACTTCGGTATATTCGTGAGCTTTTTGCATGTATTCTCCAAGAACGGAAAGATCGTTATTGATGGCACCCATGAGTTTGAGATTGACCAATGTCTGGTCGAGTGGAGCGTTTCCTGCTCGCTCTCCAAGGCCAAGAGCTGTTCCATGAACAACATCCGCACCAGCCTCGACTGCAGCAATATTGTTGGCAACACCCAATCCACGATCTTGGTGACCGTGCCAGTTAACTTCGATATCTCTGCGATCGTAACCACCGTCTTTGATGACTTCTTCATCAATGAAATTGAGCAACTTCTTAACACCGTTTGGAGTGACGTGCCCACATGTATCGCATACGCAAATTCGACGGACTCCGAGTTCCATGGCTCGCTGATAGATCGTCTTGATGTCCTCTGGATTCGAACGAGTCGTATCTTCAGTTACAAACATCACCGGTACGTCATTTTCGACGGCAAAAGAGACTGCTGTTTCCATTGTCGAGAGGAGTTTGTCCATCGTCCACCCTTCGGCATATTGACGTATTGGACTTGTTCCAAGGAAAGCAGAGGCTTGGATTGGAATACCGTGCTTTTCTTGAAGTTCAACAAGTGGTTCGATATCTTGCATCAATGTTCGAACTGCAGCACCTGGGCGGATTTTGTAATCGTTTTCTGTGATGTGTGTAAGCATTGCATCAATATGCTCAACGTGGAATGGTCCTGCCCCAGGAAGGCCGAGGTCGACCTTCTGAATGCCAAGTTTTTCCATATAATCGAGAAGTTCAATCTTCTGTTCAATTGTAGGATTGCGAGCAGATGGGCTTTGAAGACCATCACGCAAGGTCTCATCATCAAACCAAACACCATGCGGATGGTTGTTTGGATTTCTGTTAAATTCGTATTCAATTGTATTCCAATCATAGATCAATGAACGCTCATCCATATCAATTCACCCACGAGGAAAACCCCGCACGGACCCTACCAGTCATGAATCATGTTTGAACTCGTCGATAAGACCGTGTCATTCTTCTTCAAGGTTAGAATCCGCTTTTGCTGCTTGTGCAGCCTCAAATTCTTCTCGTGAGACGACGCCATCGCCATCGGCATCCATTGCATCAAACTCGTCATCTTCAATCAACTCCGCAGGCAGACGTGCTGTGAAGATGATTTCATCATCGTGCGACTTCTTATCCTTTGAGCGCAATTCCATGATTCGTGTACCCTTGGTTGACTTTCCAGAAGTTTCCTTTGTTTGATTAACGGCCAATCGTATCATCATACCTTTCTTGGTGAGAACAAACAGATTATCTTGCATATCTGGGATACGACGAACACTAACAAGTTCGTCAGAGAATTCTTCGTCCAATTTCATCGTCCGGACGCCCTTTGCCCCAGGGTTGGTTGAACGATAACCGTCGGTCATTACGCGAAGATTTCCATCATCATCGAAGCGCTCGTTTCCATCTTTGTCAAGGTCTGGAACTCGGTCTGCTGTTCCGAGTCGACTTCGCTTTGCCATACCAAATTTTGAGATGGTAAGTATTTGTGAATCATGATCGCTCATGGCAAGCATTCCTGCTACGAATCCTCCACCAGACCCTTTTCTGTCAGCGACTTTGATTCCGTAAACACCACCGGAAACACGACCGGATGTACGTATTGCTTCACACTTGAAACGACTTGCATAACCAGTTGTTGAAATCATGATGACATCGTCACTATCGACACTTTGTTGAACATTGACCAAGGAGTCATCATCGAGTTTGAATCGAAGAGCATACTTTCCATTTCGATTGATTCGAACATACTCATGTAGATCCGTCTTCTTGATGAGGCCCAACTTGGTTGCGAAGAGGAGGAAGAAACCTGATGGTGGTCGCTTTTCTCCGTCTTCAAGCTTCACTTTGAGACATTTTTCTGTAACCTCATCCACGAGCTCCTTTGAAATTGGTAGAATGCTTACGATGTTCTCTTCGTCTTGCAAGTTCTCAAGCAAGTTCCTGATGTGAGTGCCACGACTGGTGCGGCTTCCTTGAGGTATTTCCCACGCTTTCAGACCATATACACGTCCGAGATCCGTGAAAATAAGCAAACGGTCCTTACTGAAACATGTGATGATGGATTGTGGTGAATCTTCATCTTTTGTGGCCACTCCTTTGAGGCCCTTTCCACCTCGGTTCTGGACACGGAAG
>CAXQWT010000107.1:0-4582 GCA_964227855.1 Salipiger bermudensis
AACTTTACCCGAACGATGCGCCAGCCCATGCTGAGAATTTCAAACAACTCGTCGTACAAGGAAAGTATGATGGCACACAATTCCATCGAATCATCGATGATTTCATGATTCAAGGTGGCGACTTTACGAACGGTGATGGAACTGGCGGACATGCAGTTGTTTGGTCAGGTTACTGCAATGTTCCGGGACAAGGAGCTGTGCCTTCACAAGAAGGTGACTGTGGCCAATCTGAATGGACATTACCCGATGAGGCCGACAACGGATATTTGCACGAAGTCTGTACAATCTCGATGGCAAAGACAAACCAGCCAAATACTGGTGGAAGTCAATTCTTCCTCATCCCAGAAGACAGCAACGATGGTGAGGGTCCTGAATGGTTGGATGGTGTCCACACAGTATTCGGAAGCATTACCGATGGCTGTGATGTAGTTACCACCATCAGTAACTTGCCAACAGATAGCAGTGACAAACCAGTAGAAAATGTTGTACTGGAATCAGCAGCCTTCGTTGGACAAGAGGAAACAGAACCATGGTACAAATTCTGGTGAAGTCTCACAGAAAATTGAACAGTTCGGTTGATTAACGGGGTGCGATTCCCTTTGAATCATGAGCGAATTGGACCCATTCTTGGCTAAGCGAGAACTTGAGGTTGGAGGCACCTATTACGCCCTCTCAGCCCTTGATGATGCTGGAATTTCAACAAAGCATCTACCGTACTCAATGCGTGTTTTGTTGGAAGGCGCTCTGCGCAATTGTGATGGTTTTTTGATTCGAGAAGAGGATGTCAAGGCCATTGCTGGATGGGAAGCAAACGGTGAACGAGGAGAAATTCCGTTCCGTCCTTCCCGTGTCATCCTTCAGGACTTCACTGGAGTTCCTGCCGTTGTTGATCTTGCTGCACTTCGAGACGCTATGGTCCAAATGGGAGGCGACCCAGAAAAGGTCAATCCCCAAGTTCCTGTCGATTTGGTCATTGACCATTCTGTTCAAGTCGATGTTTCGGGTGCAAACCCTGATGCTCTCCAACTCAATCTCGATATCGAATACCATCGAAACATGGAACGTTACACGTTCTTGAAATGGGGTCAACAATCGCTCGCAAACTTCCAAGCGGTCCCTCCTTCTCGTGGAATTGTCCACCAAGTCAATCTTGAGTTCCTTGCGAGCGTTGCTCGTGCAGAGAACAACATCTGGCTTGCTGATACGCTTGTTGGTACCGATTCTCACACGACCATGGTCAATGCCCTTGGTGTCCTAGGCTGGGGAGTTGGTGGAATTGAGGCCGAGGCAGTGATGCTCGGTCAACCAATCTACATGCTTTCGCCAGATGTTGTCGGTGTGCGACTGACAAGGTCGCTCAATGATGGAGTGACTGCAACCGATATGACGCTTCGAATTGTTGAAATGCTCCGTAATCACGGCGTTGTTGGAAAGTTCGTTGAGTTCTTTGGTGAGGGAATGGCTGCGCTCTCTCTTGCCGACCGGGCAACCATCGCAAACATGGCTCCAGAATACGGTGCAACCTGTGGATTCTTCCCTGTTGATGAACGCACCATCGAATATCTCCGATTGACAGGCCGAGATGAAGAAGCACTTGCAGGTGTAGAAGCCTTCTCGAAGGCTCAAGGTCTATGGTACAATGCAAGCGATGCTGAAAAAGCCTACACAGATGTGCTTGAATTGGATTTAGGGACCATTCTACCAGCTCTTGCTGGTCCTAAGCGACCTCAAGATCGTGTTGATTTGAAGAACATGAAATCCCACTTTGTTAAGTCACTTACCAATGAACTCGGTTTTGAAGGACATGGGTTGGATGAGTCCGAATTGAACAATGGAGCCATTGTTGAGCGTGATGGTGAAATCTATGATTTGAATCATGGCGATGTTGTCATCGCTGCAATCACTTCCTGTACAAATACATCCAATCCAGACGTTATGCTTGCAGCAGGACTTGTTGCTCGAAAAGCACGAGAATACGGTTTGGACGTCAAGCCATGGGTTCGAACCTCACTCGCTCCAGGAAGCAGAGTCGTGACTGAATATTACGAGGCGACGGGTCTCCAAGAAGATCTCAATGCGCTCGGGTTCAATGTGGTAGGTTACGGTTGCACAACCTGTATCGGAAATTCTGGACCACTTCCCGAAGAAGTGGATGCTGCTATCGATGAAGCAAACCTCATTGTGGGAAGCGTTCTTTCAGGAAACAGAAATTTCGAAGGACGGGTTCACAGCAAGGTCAAGGCTTCATATCTCGCTTCACCACCACTTGTAGTCGCTTATGCATTGGCGGGTACTCTGGAGATTGATTTGACAACCGAGCCCATCGGAATGGCTACGGATGGCTCCCCAGTCATGCTATCGGACCTTTGGCCATCCTCAGATGAAATTGCTCAAGCACGCTCTGCCATCACGCCAGAGATGTTCAAACAACGTTACGCAGATGCCATGAACGAACCTCGTTGGGACTCCATTCCATCCGAGCCCAGCCCACTCTATCCTTGGGACGATGCTTCGACTTACATTCGGTTGCCAACCTTCTTCCAAGATCTCTCCTCTGAGGTGGATCCAATCGAGCCAATCCACGATGCAAAGGTGTTGTTGAAGCTCGGTGATTCCATCACAACCGACCACATTTCTCCTGCTGGCGCATTCCCAGCAAGCGGTCCTGCTGGAACTTGGTTGGTAGAGCGCGGTGTCGAAAAAGGGGATTTCAACTCCTTTGGTAGCCGTCGAGGTAACCACGAAATCATGATGCGTGGAACCTTCGCAAACGTACGCATTCGTAATCAACTCGCACCAGGAACAGAGGGTGGCTATGCTCTCAACCACGCAACAGGTGAGGTCACCTCGGTCTTTGATGCTGCGATGGACAACGAAGGGCCAATGGTCGTTCTTGCAGGGTCGCAGTACGGAACGGGTTCTTCCCGTGATTGGGCTGCGAAAGGAACCTATCTTCTCGGTGTGAAGGCCGTTATTGCAACCTCCTTTGAGCGAATCCACCGTTCGAATTTGGTTGGAATGGGCGTCCTTCCGTTGACCTTCAGGGACGGGGAATCTCACGAATCCCTCGGTCTCGATGGAACGGAATCGTTCACAATACCGGTCACGGATGACGTTCAACCATTGCAAGAGCTTACCGTCACTGCAACGCATTCCGATGGTACGAGCAAAGAGTTCACTGTCTCAGTTCGCCTCGACACACCGGTTGAGGTTGAATACTACCGAAATGGAGGCATCCTCCACACGGTTCTTCGACAACTCGCATCAACTCCAGAATCGACATCTTGAAATGGAACCAAACGGAGTTGGAGGTATGGCATCGGGTGACGTTAGATTCACGTTTCGCTCAGATGAAACAGATGTCAATGTCACCATCGAGGGCAAAAAAGCATGGGTGGAAGGCATCGTTGAGGAACTTGGCCTTTCTAAGGTAGGCGACTTTTCGCCCATTGGAACCTCTCCCAAAACTCAACATCATCCGACCTTAACAGATGAGGAATTAGCTGACGAGAATGCATTACTGCCTCCAAGCGATATGGGTCCTGAACCCGATCCGGGCCGAATCCCCGTGGTCCGTCGCCCGATTGGAGCACTCAACGTCGAACTTGAAATTGAAAAAATCGGACTTGAACCTCCAAGCAAAAACGATCTCTTTGAACTGATGGATGCATTTTCTGAACTTGAAGAGCCACGTCCAATCCAAGGTGAGATGAGCGTCGATCCTATGGCTGAAGCTTGGTTGAAGGAGCTCATGCGACTCATCGTCCGGGAAGGCGGACGTACGGCATTGGCCACTGAAACCATCGAAGAGGTCGCAAGTGCAAAGTTGGGTGGTCGCACGGGAGTCGAACTTAGCGTCTGGCTGGAGTCTTTGTTCGCTGCTGGAAAACTCGTCAAAATTCATGGCGGAGATGCAACAGGTTGGGGTCCGTCCCCAAGATGGCTTGGATGAGTTACAATTGGGGCGCAATATCGCACATATGGATTACGCTCGGCGAAGCGTAGCATCAAAGGGGTTATAGTGGAAGTATGGTTGGCTAAGTTGAGTGATATTGATGCAAACAGAGACAAATAAAATCGGGGCAAAACTTCGAAGCGTATTTCTCGTACTCATAATGGTTCTATCGACAACTGCCGCATTTGCTACTAATGTAAGCGCGTCCGCTGCTCGGAATTATACAACAAACCGTGACCCGATCGACATCGGAATTGCCGATTTCAATTGTGATGGTCACAACGATATGGCCATTGCAACCGACGGTACTCACACCATCACCATCCTCTTGAACGATGGAACCGGTGATTTCACGGACCGTTACGACGTTTGGGTCTCCAAGAACACATCTCGAAATGCAGAATGGGACGAATTTTCCAACGTGCAATTCCTCGAGGTTGGCGAATTCAATGGTGACAGCGCACCTGACATCGCCATTTTCCAGCGCAACAATCCTTTCAAGACGGATGACAACGGTGCACCGGCTGGTGAACCAGGAAACTTGACCATCCTCGAAAACGATGGATGCAACAGCGATTCATTCACCATTGGCCAGAGATTCACTCACTTCTGGGCATGGGATCTTGC
>CAXQWT010000108.1:0-8243 GCA_964227855.1 Salipiger bermudensis
GAATGGACCAAGTCAGTCTCCGTTGAATTTGGTCTTGAAGCTAGCGCTGTTGTTCATCGCGTTGCACTACCACAAGGCTACTATGAGATCAACGACGATACGACGGTTCGTATGGAAGTGATTCCAAGTGATCTGGTTCGTCTTATCGGTGACATCATGAGTCGAAGCGATAGTCCGATGAAGATTGAGCGATGTCTCGAACCGGATACCGAATTTGCGAATTGTCCTGAATCTCGTCAACTCGTTTTCAATCTTACATCCGATGGACTGATGGAGTTTGGAACAGATGTTGGAGAAATCCTCACCAATGAGATTCACCTTGCTTCCGAAGAACTCGAAAACATCGACGAGGGCCCCGAGTTTTCGGCTGTTGATATCAGCGATTTTTCCATTGAAACAAGTCTTGCAGGGCTTGGGACACCAGGGCCAGTTGTTTCCGATGAGGTCGGTTTGAGCGTGAGCCTCAAGATTCCTAAAGTCCGGTTCACCTTGGCTGTGTCAAGCCCTTGGGGCGATTTGTTAAGTGGAGATCCTGATTTGATTACACTCTCACTTCTCACCGAAGACATCAGTGGATCACTCCGCTCCCCGTTGCTTCAACCGATGGTCATGATGGTCGACGAGATGTCATCGATGTTGGCAGCCAGCGTTGTTTCATCGGAAGGCATAACCTTCCCTCCACTTGAACAAGAAGCTCTCACCTTCCAAACAGGTTCATGGGATACAACCATCCACGCCGATACTGAATTTGATCTCACGGGTCCAGTCAGTTTCACGTTACCTAAGGGCATCATCGTCAAGGAAGGAACATCTGCCCAGGGCAACATGATCATTACAGAAGATGACGATGGACGTCAAGTTATCACCTATACGATTCCACCGGATGGTCTCGATGATGAGGTCACACTTCGCTTGCAGGTCACTTGGATGTACCTTCTTGGACAATTCTGGGCCTATCCTGCCGTGATTGTCATCTTGCTCATCCTTCTGATTCGAAGACGCCGAAAGAAGAAGAAGAAAAAGCGAGCAGCAAAGGAAGCCAAGAATTCATTGTACAAGGCCCAGAAGATGGGATTGTCAGAATCGGACTTTGCTCAAATGGCTGGATTGGTCGACCGTCAAGTTGGCGGATATGAGGAAGGCATTGATCCGTTTGAGGCGATGCACCAACCTCCACCTGAGCCTTAGCGATGCAAGGATTCGTGGATGCGTTCTGCAAGGGAAGGACCGATTCCCGGAACGGTTTTCAAATCATCAATGCTAGCATTGTTAATGCCTTGACGACCGCCGAAATGTCGTAAGAGTGATTGCAATTTCTTTGCCCCAAGGCCTAGAACATTCTCGAGTGGATCGCCGAGACGACTCTTCTTGCGTCGTTTTCGATGGAATGCATTGACGAATCGATGTGCTTCATCACGAGCATGAACAAAGACCCGCCCTTGCCGATCGAGAACGATTGGATCCTTTCCCTCCTGATGCAATGTCTCTTCTCTTTTCGCTAAAGCAGCCAACAAAAACCGATCTTGAACACCGTGTTCGTCCAACATTGAACGGATGGTATTGAGGTGGGTTTCGCCCCCGTCGAGAAGAAGTACGTCAGGCCATTCTTCTTGTCGCTTTAACCACCGTTCAACAACCTCTCGCATCATTCGCAAGTCGTCCATTGCTTCACCTTTGACGATGTACGTTCGATACTCCTTCTTTGCAGGGCGTCCATTCCGAAAAACGACACTCGCCCCAACACGTTCATCGCCTTGCAGTTGAGCCATGTCGAAACAAACGACGTGGTTCATTTGCTCGATGCCAAGCAACCGTGCTGCTTCGTCTGCTGCTCGTTGTTCGAGCGAACCGCTCGATTTGTTTGCAAGGCGTGACACTTGAATCTCTGCATTTTGATCTGCAAGTGTACGAAGAGTGACCATATCTCCTCTCACCGGTGTTCGAACTTCGACTACTGAACCTCTTCGTTCGTCAAGCCATTGCTGCAAACCGTCAAGTAACGGCGTTGGGGTCAACAGCAAGCGTGGTGGTCTACGGTGAACGTAATGTTCACTGATGAAACGGCTGACAGTTTCCCCTATGTCGCCACGATGGACAAATGGCCAGACTTCCTGACCTTTGACTACGCCGTCATCGGCATGAAGAACAACAAGTGCAGCAAGATCGCCTTGCTCGGCAAATCCAATGGCGTCACAATCACGATACAATTTGCTTGAAACGACGTGCTGTCCGATAGTGGTACGTATCGAACGAATGAGGTCACGATAATATCCTGCACGCTCAAACTGCATCCCTAGTGAACAAACATCCATCTTTTCACCAAGTTCCTCTAAGAGTTCTGTCGCTTCACCATCAAGGATTTTCTTGACGGCTCGAACTTGCTCAGCATACCCTTCACCGTCGATGCATGGACCTGTGCAAAGGCCAATATGCATCGCAAGGCAACCTTGTGGCAGCAGTTCTTTACAATCTCGAATGCCAAAATGTCTCCTTAGTAATTGCATAACTTGTTTCGCCGCGCCTGCGTTTGGAAAAGGACCCCATCGGTGAGCCTTCTTTGGAGGGTGACGCGTGTACATGATGCGTGGAAATTCTTCGTTGGTCAAAACCAGATAAGGATATGATTTGTCATCCTTGAGCATTGAATTGAATCTGGGTTTGTGTTCACGGATAAGTTGCCGTTCGAGGATCAATGCTTCCTGGGGCGTAGTGGTTACAATGCATTCAACATCATCAGCACGAGCGACCAATTCTGGAATCATTTGGCGATCAGGGTTTGTTGCAAAATACGACCGAATCCGCTCATTCAATCGTGTGGCTTTGCCGACATACAACACCCTTCCTTCAGTGGTCTTGAAGAGATAAACTCCCGGTGAAGCAGGCAAATCGATGGATGCTGCATCAACCGCCATATCGAATCCTTGCGCCCATAGGTCAAAAAAACCTGCATCGCTTCCGTTAATCAAAAAAAGGACAACATCAAATGCAATGTTGTCAAGGTTGGGTTGGAGTTCCTATGTTGTCGCCAGCTATGCTGCGTATTTTGCGTTGGTTGGATGAGCATCCAGCAACGCTTGAAACCGCATGGGATGTACCTCGTAGCATCTCTCTTGAGGGAATTGCCGATGGCATAGGGGTCGTCCGCTCAGCCCTGTTTCAGCCAATGAGTGTCTTGGAAGAGGATGGCCTGATTCAGACGCGACAGGCTCATGTTATCGGAGCAGGGCGAAGAAAACGCAAGGTTGTTCACATCACCGAATCGGGAAGAAGCAATCTCAGGGCAAGTACTGAAGAGGTCCCTGAACGGCCTTCACGAATGCTGTCAAAATTGAAAGGCCAAATTCCTGAATTGACGCACATACACGGACGCCAATCTGAACTTAAGTTGATTGAGCAAGCATTCAAGCAAAATGTTCCAGTTCATTTGCGAGGGATGCCGGGGATTGGGAAATCAACGCTTGCTCGTCGTGTTGCTCAAGACCTTGTCGAAAAGGACATTCAGGTTCATTGGGTCCAATTGGATTCGTATTGCGATGTCCATGAAGCCATGCAACGCATGGAGGTTGAAACACCCCAAATTCTTGATGTTGAAGGATATGCCTCCTATCTTGAAAAGTCTGACGTAATGTTGGTTTTTGACGATGTACATTCGATTTCATCTAGACACCAGGACTCGTTTTCTAGTTTGTTTCAATCCCTTGAACAACACGATATTTCATTCATGTTGCTAGGCCGTGATCGTGATACATTCTCAATTGATGGAGCATATGTCGATCTTGGCCCACTTGAGCAATCTGATGCTATCGAATTGCTTAACCCAGAACTCGGTGACGAACGGGCAACAATAGTTGACGCATTGGGAGGACATCCACTCGCAATTCTGCTTTACGATGCATCGACCCCTCTCCCGGAGACCAATCTCGATGTACGGGCTTATGTTGAGCAAGTTGTCCTTGGCGAGGCATCATCAGAAGTACGTGATGCAATGGCACCGTTCTTGGTATTGCCATTCCCTGTGCCTGCTGACCGAATGCCAGAGCCAGACAATGTTCCTTTGCTCGATGCGCATACCTTGTTGCGATGGGGTTCGAAAGATTCGATCATGGAAATGCAACACCTTATTCGAAATGTATGCAAATCATCTCTCGATGATTCGGAACTCGATGCACTCCATCGTTCATCTATCGGCCACTGGGAGAAAGAAAACGATGCACTCGCATCCATTCTCGAATTGCACCATCGTATTCAACGAGGGGAATCCGAAGTCTCGAATCATCTCTCTGCACAAGCAAACGAACTCATGAATGCATACTCGGGTGCCTTCGCGACCTTACTTGACGAAGCATTGGTCAATAATTCAGATGACATCGACCTCATCGAACTCGCAGCACAGCATGCTCTGAATCGGGCTGAGGTTGAAGTTGCAAAAGACTACATTCACAGCATAGACGATTCCAAACTTATGAGCATCAGATTGCAAATTGCTCAGTTTGAAGGAAAGAAAGGAGTGATGGACGACATTGAATCGACATTGGAGAACATTGAGGATGCGGAACAAAAGTTGCGTACTCAGCTCTCTATCCTCTCGAGAAGTATTGACGACCTTACGCCATCGTCAGATATGAACGATTTCAATCGTATCGACCGACTTCTCAATCAGGTTGATTTACCAGAGAACGAAAACGAGCGTCAATTGATTTTGACAACCATCGTAATCATGCGGCATGCCCTTGCTATTGAACGAAATGATTTGGATGCTGCGAACTTTTTGTTGGATCAACTCAAAGGTATCGCATCAACGACAGATCCTCTGATTCAGTACCTGGTGATGAAAACGGAACTAAAATCGGTTGGAGTACAATCTGCAAACGCTGCACTTGCATTGAGAAATGCTGAACTCACTGCTTCTCAATTACAGCAACCGCTGTACAAAGCCTCGCTTCTTCTTCTTCTCTGTGAGCAACTTGTTGAAACACAACTCCCTAGGGCAATGACGATTCATGATCAAATTGACATACAATCGATCGAGGTTATTGAAAGCCCATCGGCTCGGCGAATTGTCGCAAAATGGTGGGAAGTGAAGTCGATGTTTGAGGGGCATGAACGTGTGTTGGCTTTGCGGGAAGCAATCCTACGTTATCGTTCAGTTGGCTGTCCCAACCGTGCACGTATGTTGTCAATGCGTCTGCACAACGTTTGATTTACAGCTCAGCACCGATCATCGTCTTTGTATCTTGAATACCTCTCAGAGGACGTATTTCCTCTACGATACAGCGCGTCAGGGTAAATTCATCATCGGCTTGCACTCGAGCAAGTATATCGAATTCTCCAAACAACATCCACCGGTCTGTGACATGTTCAATACCGTCAAGTGCGGTTCGAACGTTTTCTTCTTCACCCGGCATTGTCGTGATCAAAACAAATCCTATCGCCATCATCTCACCTCAATACTCAACAGCAATCAATGTCTGCGTTTCTCGAATCCCTTCGATGGTTCTGAACTCCTTCATCAGAAGAGATGTCAGACTCTTTGCTGAATCGCTGCTTACGTGGGCGAGCAAATCGAATTCTCCGTACAGAGCATGCACTTCTTTTACAGCATCATGCGAAGTTAGGGCGAGGTAGACATCCCGTTCATGGGATGGTTCGGTCTTCACGAGGACGAATGCTTCTGGCACGGGATACGCTTGAGCAGACGGGTTTTATCGCTTCGGGTCTTACCTGTTCGCCGCACATGTAACGGGTGGCTTCAAATGCTATCGCTTAGGATGAGAACGCATGGAGAGACGGCAATCATTCCTTGCTTTGGTTTTGCTCCTTCTCCTCGTTATGATGTCCCTCTCGCCGATGGTTCAGCCCTTTGACGATGTCAAGGATGTCTCGGAGACTTCAGGTAGGGCAACAACGACATGGTCAGGGACAGTCACTCTGAGTAGTGATTATTTTGTGAACGTCCAAGATGAATTACTCATTACATCATGCACGAGTGTTGTCATGTCTCCCGGAATTCGAATCTATGTCGATGGCCGTCTAACGATTCAAGGGACCTCCACATGTCCTGTTGTCCTTTCGAGCTCATCGACAACGGGAGATCATGAAGGAATTCAATTCAACACGTCTTCCAATGGTCGTGGCAGTACAGTAAATCATCTCCACATTGAAAACGCAATTTATGGAATGACGTTGTATGGTTCAAATCCAATTCTAAACAATGTCACCATCTTCAATCCAGACCGTGTCGGTATCGATATGTTTGGAGCATCCACTCCCGTTATTCGAGATTTGCATGTTGAACAAGCAGGGCGTTCCGTGCCCTTCCAGAACGATTGGAGATATGGAATTGGACTCTCCGTTGGGGACGGATCTACTCCCATTGTACAGGGAGCATACTTCACTGACCATCTTCTTCGCGGAATGAATCTATGGGGGGCATCAGGTGGAATCTATCGAGACATTGTGATGGACAACATCTCTGGTTCAATCCTTGGCGAAGCTGCTGGCGTTTGGGTTGAGGACAGCGTTCCTCTGTTTGAAGATTTGAGCATCGATAAGAGCGACACAGGCATCATCGTTCGTCACATTGATGATTCAGGGAATACAAGGGCTGTATTCAGAGATGTTGACATCAGCAACAGCATGTATCGAGGCGTCTATCTTGACAAGAACAATCACACGAACTATACCAATTACGAGACTGCGGATTTCACAAATCTTACCGTTCGTGGGACAGGTTCTTCGGGTGCAACATCACCAGGAATCGCCGTTGCTGCAATCGAAATCAATGCCACAGGAGCATGGCTCGAAAACGTATTGGTCGATGGCGCATCATCGGTTGGCGTTCGTCTGTTCTTTGTCGATTCGAGCACAACACTTCGAAATACGACGATTCGTGATGCAGGAGAAGCGGGTCAAGGCGCGCATTCCGCAGGATTGAGCATTCAAACATCCTACTTTGCAGCACATCTTGAAGATCTTGAAATCAGTGGTTCACCAGGTCCCGGAATTCATTCCTCAAGTGGAGGTTCGCTTCAGGGACATGATTGGGATCTTCACAACAATTCAGAACAAGGCCTGTTCATCGATTCTGCAACGGTTGTCGTCGATGGCCTAACTACCGCTGATAATGGATATTCAGGGGCACATGTTTTCGACGCGAGATACATCACAATCTCGAATTTCAGTTCAATGAACGATGGTTCACTTGGTTCAAATGCGATGGAACAGGCAGGATTGTCTTATCAGAAATCCAATGATTTGGAAACGACGTCAGGTGATGTTTCGTGCATGAATTGCCATATCGAAGGATCACAAGGCCACGGGGTCTATGTCATTGATTCTGTCGATCTTTGGCTCGATCAACTTTCCATTACTGGTATCGATGCATCCCTTCCAGCGATGTACGTCGATAATGGGGGGTTGACTCTTGGCACACAAGGCGGACGCTTCAATCTCTTGAACGCGAACATTGACCATGAATCGACAACTCAACACGCACTATACATCGAGCAAGCTGCTGGAAAAATCGATGGATTGACGCTTCAGGGCAATCATAGCGGAATCTATTGGGATGCAGACCACAATGGAAATTTCCCGTCGACGTTGAGCAACACTGAATTTGTTGGAACGGAATGCCTCAAATTGGTGAATCATCCGAATCTAGGTGGCTATGGAAACACGATTGGATTGGACTGTGATGGGCGGCTGTGGGTCGAGAATTCTGATGTTAATTTCTCTAATTTAGCTGATGCAAGCGGAACACATATCATCGATCTTGATGCATCATCCGTGATGCATTTGCATCAACCCAGTAACGTAGATATCACAGTTGCAAACATTCCATCAGGAGCATCCATTGACGTTGCTTGGGATGTTACGGTCTGGGTCGTGAACAATCGTTCCAATGGAATCCCTGACGCGTACGCTAACGTTAGTTTCACACAATTTGAACCATCCGTGGCCGAGTTTACGAGTGACCTTGGTGTTGTGATGTTAACGGATTTCATAAGCCAGCGATGGACGAATTCAGGTGCTTCAACCATCAACGATGTCACGGTCGATTGTGGATACGATAGTGAAAGCAACACTACAACGGTAAGTTTTGATGGAGACAAAGTGATGTATTGTGTGCTCGAATTGGACAATCAACCTCCATTTTTGAATTGGACTTCACCGATGGATGGAGACGTGTTCCCTTCGCAAGGACAAGTGTTGTTCGATGCTCAAGAGTCCTGGGATTTGGACGA
>CAXQWT010000109.1:0-27286 GCA_964227855.1 Salipiger bermudensis
CTTTGGATAGAGTTCCTGATGGCAAATTCCCTGTTGGTATGATGGCGAAGTGATCGCTCACCTTTGCATCATTGAAGTTACGTGAGATATTTTGTAGACCGTTTTTGGTCAAGGATTCTATGAATCCTTTCATTTCGTTTAAACTGCCGAGATTTGACAATGTTGTATTGATGGTATCCTTCATATCCGTTGGCAAGAATCGAGAATCAGTACGAGGATATGTAGTCAACTTATGTCGTTCATACAAGGCTTGTGCAACATTGAGAGTTCTCTTTGCCGGCCACGAAAACATAGAATTTGCTTGTCGTTGGAGCGTGGTCAAATCAAAGTTCAACGGTGGTCGCTCTTTGCTTGTCGTAACATTCTGCGTAACAACTGCCTTCTGATTGGAATCAATGAGAGCCTGAATGCGATCTTTATCTTCTACTGTCAAGATCCAGTGAGGTTTGGTATCTTCAGTGGATTTACCTCCTTCCCAACGTCCGTTCCAGGAACTGTCACTTCCCTCAAATTGTGCTGTAAGTACCCAATACGGTGTCGATGTGTGCTTCAAAATTTCGATTTCATGATCGACCAGAATTGCAAGTGTAGCCGTTTGAACTCTACCAAGCGATATGCGCTCTGTACGTTTCTTAGGTAGGAACACCTCTGCTATCCTTGAACCATTCATTCCAATGAGCCAATCAGCGTAACTTCGGCTGTAGGCAGCGTCAGATAGGTTTTGATACTCTTCGGATGATTTTCGCTCATCCCAAGCACGTTGAATGGCTTCTTTTGTCATAGACTGAAGCCACATTCGAGAAACAGGGGATTTGGATTTCGAGTAGCGGTAGATGGTTTGGAAGATAAGTTCACCTTCACGTGCGGCGTCACAAGCATTGACTACCTCGGTAACTGATTTATCACCCATTAATTTCTTAATCGCTGTTAGTTGTTTTCGAGTTGAACCAGATTTAGGTTTGAATTCAAATTCTTCAGGAATAAACGGCAAATCCGCAGCGGTTTTTCTCCAATTTTTGAATTCAGGGTTGTAATCATCGATGTATTTGAGTTCCAACATATGGCCTACTGCCCATGTTACGACGATTTCATTTCCCGCCCAATGTGTAGCCTCTTTTTTGTTGATGTTGAGCATCTTTGCGATATCCTCGGCAACGCTTGGTTTCTCGGCGAGGACAACAATGCTCATGACTTCAGTGCGTTTGTCGACTGTACTTGAAGGCTCGCCAAAGTTGAAATTAAACAGATACCATATGTTATCTGGAATTATTTGGCGGAATTTTTTAGGCGATTTCGATGGGCAATTTCATCCCATTGAGTTTCATCTTCACGATATCCACAACCACTACACCCTGGATATCCTGCAAGCAACAATTCTGAACACATTTGCAAGACTTCATCCATAAAATTTGGAACTTCATTTGGCAACCATAACAAAGCCATATCGCTGGGTTCACGCGAATCAAAATTGAAGAGTGAGCCTTGCCCATTCGATATCGATAAAGATCCCTCCTTAACCAGCGGGAATTGCACGCGTTGGGGCATAGAATCTGACATATTGAGTATTAATCGATGCCATATTTCTACATAATCTGACGGGACAGTAATGGTCAGATTTTCTTCTACGAGGATTCGTCGACCTGCTTCGCGGAGCGCAAGCCATCGCGTTGAATTCTCCTCCATGTGCCTCCTAGGAGGCGCAAGGATTGAAGGATATCGGTTCAAGCATCAACCATGGGCAGGCTCTTTCGGTGGTTCTCAAGGCCACTTCTGGCGTTCCAGGATTCCGAGAGAGCCCATGCACGTTCTTTGCTTATGTTGCGTATAGCATCATCAAACCCCATCTTTCGTAGTGGTCTTCGATTACTGTACAAGCCTAGAAAATCTCTTGAAACTCAGTGCTTCGGAATGCAATATTCTCATCCGTTCGGTTTAGCAGCAGGGATGGACAAACGGGCCGAAGCTCTTCGTGGCTGGGAATCGATAGGTCTTGCATTTTCTGAAATTGGAGGTGTAACGATGCTTGAACAATCGGGCAATCCTAAACCCAGAATGTTTCGTCATGGAGGTGATCGTGCCCTTGTCAATCGTATGGGATTCAACAACCCCGGTAGTGAAAAAATGGTACAACAACTGCAACGTTCAGGGCCACAATCAATTCCAGTTTGGGCAAACCTTGGCAAGTCTAAGTTAACGCCAATTGACGAAGCAAAACTTGACTATTCAACGACGATGAATCGTCTTTGGCCCTTTATCGATGTGTTTGTCATTAACGTATCTTCACCTAATACGCCCGGACTACGTGACTTACAACATGGAGATCATTTGAAAGGTATTCTCAATGCCTGTATTGAGGTGAACCAATCAAATTCCGAACAGGAAAATGTACCTTTAAAGCCACTTCTCATCAAGGTGGCTCCTGATCTTACAACCGAACAACTTGAGGCTATTCTGGATGAAGCATTGGCATGTGGTATTGATGGTATTGTAGCAACAAACACGACTCTTGAGCGGCCAAATCAAACAAGTAAAATTTACATTGAACAGGGTGGTTGTTCGGGTTCCCCTCTCAAGAATCAAAGCACAGAGATGATTCGTCATGTCTATTCATACACAGATGGGAGACTACCAATTGTTGGTGTTGGTGGAATAATGAATGCAGAAGATGCATGGGAGAAAATTCTCGCAGGTGCTACGTTATTGCAGGCTTATGCAGGATTTGTCTTTGAAGGTCCAGGATTAACCAAATCAATCGTACATGGCTTACATAGGAAACTAAAGCAATCAGAATTTGAAACAATTTCTGATGCAGTCGGTTCTGCACATCGTTGATAATGTTGAGCAGATGTTGAAATACATCAGACGGTTAGGACACAGTGATACAATGCTCTCGTACCGTAATCGATTGCTTCTCATAGGGGGCGTTGTTACGATTGCAGTTTTAGGAACCATCTTTTTACAAGCTCCACAACCCACGCTAACAGTCGATCAGTTGATGGATGAACGAGACAAACATATCGATAATGAAGTCGCTGTTCGTGGAGAAATCCGTGATGGTAGCATCAACGAATCAACCATGACATTTATTCTGGAAGGTTCAGAATACGATCTGATTGTTCACTACTCTAATGCCGGTTCTATCTCCAACGGATTGGGAGATAACCGAACCGTCTATGCTGAGGGGACGCTCCGTACATACGATGGTACTTTTTTTATTGAAGCCGATGTTATCAAGACATCCTGTCCTTCGAAATACGAAGAACAGGTTTGAACCTACCTAGCGTTTCATTGAAATAGAGTCAGTTCTAGGATGTGTTGGGATAGGTGGGGAGCTAGGCGTACCCTGTACCACAAATCGTCTTTATGGTGGGCTGAATGCCTTGGGGCGGCGAAAGCGGCTTATGGGTTCCTGCATGCGGACGTAGATGTCTCGCCCCCACATGATCCGGGTGTTGTGAACCGTTTCCGGAGGGAAACGGGAAACAAATAACCGGGGGAACAGGTCAGGCCGGGAACGGAGCATCCCTACCTGGGGCCATGGGTGCTGTGGGGATACGGGACGGAGGAAGTGTGTAGATACGGCCTATGGGTACGAGCGTCCACCCAAGGATTCCCACCTAAATATCGAACACAACATCGCTGTACCAACCTGGTCCTTCAAAGACAGGTACTTCCAACCATGGAGAATCTAAGGTTTGGCCTGCGGATATTTCGCCAACTGCAAGGTCTTGTCGAGTTACTGCCTTAATTTCGACTTCCTTTTCGACTGAATCTGAATGTACCCAACGGACTTGTGCTTCGAGGAGAAGTGTGTTATCAACCTCTTGAATTTTGATTGAACTATCGACCATCCATTTCTCTTCAACCTCGTCCATGTAGAGGATTTCTTCAAGCCATTGAACAAGCAACAACCCATTGGCATCATCGTGGAGGGGGACACGAACAGTCCATACAGATGAATGATGAATTGCATCCGGCGAGATGTCTCTCGATAGAAGATATGTTTGCATGCCGAGGGCCGTTTCTTCGTACAATCTTGCCCTTGATGCTGCAAAAGAACGGAGACCAACATCAGCTGTTGTCGGCCTAGGCCAAGAGCTCAAATCAACACCTCAGCGCTTTGATACTTGAAGCGACCAAGCAATTTCGCCAATTCTATCGACCATATCATCCAGACGAAGGACAAATCGATCGGTTCGGTCAGCAATCAGAATGCACTCACTTGCAGCATTCGCAAGTTGGGCTGTTTCTTCAACTGAAAGATTGAGTGTTATCGCAGTGGCTACTGCTACCGCTGCTGCATCAATCAAACCAATCATTTGTCGTATTTCTTCCAGCATACATTGTACGTGCACGGTATCTTCGTTTCGCGAATGGATAGTCACGCCATCTTGTCCTTCAAGAATTAACAGATGCTCCCAATCGTTTGTCTCGAGAAGAATGGTTGCCGCCTCCGCTCCTGTAGTAGCACCAAGTCGCCTTCGCATCAATTCCAACCCTTTCGATTGAAACAATACCCAATCTACGCCTTGTGTTCGATGAAGTCCTGTGAGTTTAGGATCTGCAATAATTGGGACGTTGTTTGCTTTTGCAGCAGAAATTAATCGTTCAGCACCTTCATCATCGAGTACTCCCAGTCCATAATCGGACAAAATAAGGCATGAGGAGTTCGGTATCGCCTCAATGGTTCGATCGATTAGTTTCGTTAATGCTGAGGAAGGAATTGGATCGTCATCTTCGATATCCCATCTCAGTAGAAGTTGCTCTCCTTTGACCAAACCTTCCCTTGCTCCTAAAAGGCGAGTTTTAACTGTCGTCGTTCTTTCTTCAAGCACTGCGATTCCCGAGGTTTCTACTCCTTCCTCTTCAAGCATTTCCAATATCGCCAATCCCGAATCATCATCCCCGACAACTCCATGCAGGTGACTCTTCAGACCTAATGAATCAAGACCACGGGCTACGTGAGCAGCAGCACCTACGTCAACATCACGTGATATTTCCTTGAGGACGGGGACAGGGGCTCGCGAATTGAGATTATTTGCAAATCCATGGATGTAGCAATCCATCATGATATCTCCAACAAGAAGGACTTTGGATGGTTGAATGTTCTTTAATGCACGCTCCAATTTCTTCAACTCATCGTGAATTTTTGCATCATCGTCACTCATACCCATATTTATCCCTCAATAGCATCTTGTAATTCTGCGAGTAACATTGCATGTTCCTGATCGCTTATCCCAGTTTTTTCTCGAAGTGTTTCAAGCATTGCATCTTCATCATTTGTAATGATTCCATCCAACAAAGCTGTCCTTAAAACAGAACTGTATGCTTCCAATTCAGGCGTTATGTATGGTTGCTGTAACGCTTGATTCAGAATTCTTTCATGTGTTTCCGTATCTATGTCAAATGCAATTTGAACCGTTCGAAGAAGTGCTTCTTCCTCTTCGTGAATCACACCATCGACCAATGCTTGTCGCAACATGTCAAGATAAATTTCCTCAGGCGGAGGTGCGTTAAGTTCACGTCGAGCCTCATTGGAAAGGCGTCGTACACGATCGGGATGCATCCCTAAGAAATCAACGACTTCGTTGAGCAAAAGTTGTTCGTCTTTTGTGATTCGACCATCCTGCCAAGCGCGAGCAAACATACGACGAACAAGTGCCTCTCCTGCTTGCGCATCAAGAGATGCAGAACCTTCAGGATGTGAAACAGGTGACATCACGGGGTCGGAATGAACCATCATATGTTCGTCAATGTGAGCTAACGTTTCCAGAGTATTAGTTGAACTGGACAGTAGCGACTCCAACATCACCGTTATTCCTTGGGATTGCACCGGTGTCGATTTGATTCTTTTGAGGATGGACTGAGCACGATTGCGTCCTTCTGTTGTCAAGGAGTATACACGTCGACGTTGTCTCGCCCCGGGAACGTGACGGCTGGTCGTATTGATGAAGGATTGAACCTCAAGACGTTTCAGTGTTCTCGGAACATGTTTCCGTTGGACGTGCACCGCAGCAGATATACCTGCTTGTGTAAGTTCCATCGGAGCTTCCCAATTGTTTTCTGGCAGTTGATGGTCCAAGAGATGGAGTAACGTACGTTCTTCAGTGGTGAGTGTTCCTAAGAACCCGCTAACCATACTGCTCCCCGATTTGGATGTCAGGGTGGTAGTCCTTAGGACAATCGGTCATCGACGCAACAATATGTGGGGAATCGTAGCGTGAATCATGGTCCGACAACGTCGAAAGTTCAAGCCAAGGGCGATAACTTCACGTCCACTGGATATAGAAAACACGGGTGCAGAGACCTCGAAGAAGATTCAACCTCCAACCGATCATGATGGTTTCTGGAAGCTTGATCCTCCGCTCGCTACACGTTTGTATGAAAAGAGTGCCCTCGGTCATCGGCATGATGATGGTTCGATCACACTCACTGCTTCAGAGGTGTTGTTTTGTCATTGGCACCGTCATGTTCCGCTGCCAGATGAATCCTGGCTTGCATCGGAACTTGAAAAAAATCCTCGTCTCATTTATGAGGCGATTATTATGGACGTTGGCAGAAATGGCGGAGAAATGATCGTTCCTTCAATTCATCGGCCAGAAAATGATCACCTCTCCTGGGCTGTTCGATGGCATAGAGATCGAAATCATTTGAAAGATAACTACCAATCATCTGTTTCGTTAGCTACTACGCACGATACGCTTGATTGGAACGATTTGCTCACTTGGTGTCGTCAATCTAAGAATATCAATGTTGATTCTGAATTGTTTGTCATCGATGACGAACTTGATGTTACGATGTACAAACTTGATCTGATTAAGCCAGAAGGAACTTTACAGTCTTGGACCCAATTGCATAAAGACACTCAAGATCATTTTCTTCAGAATTGGAGAAACAGAACGCTCACCGAATCAGGAAGTTATCTTAGCCATGGAGATTCTTGGGGTTGGGAACAAATTGGAATCGAACATATGTCGGGTCGTGTACTTCGAAAAGAAGAAGACAAATACATCGAAGAAATCATTACTGAAATCAAAAAACCATCTGATGATTCCCTCCTTATGGAGGATTTGTTGAACCGTGGCTTGTTGTTGCGACCTGGATTCAAATACGGATGTCGGTGGAGAGTTTACGATGGAGACCTCAACGAATCACACGCTCCATGGCTTGTGCAACCGCATCAAGAAGCTGCAACGACTTGGGAAGGCGTTTGCCTTAGTGTCCGCCTCGCAGAGGGTGTTCACAAACAATGGGTTTGTGCAATTCAAGAGGATGGTGAATGGAATTACTTGAGGATTCAAAGATGGTTACCAGGCAAGAACTCATCTTCTTCATGAACTTCAGGTGCTATATCCTCTTGTTTTCTTGAATCTGATCCGAAATAAGACATTGCAAACCACAAAGAAAAGATGAGGAAGAATACAGTCAGTACCATCGATTGATCGCCAATAAGCGGTAATTCAGTGTTATCTGTTGCTTTTAATTCGACCTCAATCTCCCAATTTTCGCCATTGAACGATTGTAGGTGAATTGTACCCAAGACATACATGTTGTCTTGAAGCAATCCTTGTGGATCAATTTCTATAACGATTGTTCCATTTCCCTCATCTATTTCTACAGTCGGCTGTGAAGTGGCAACACGTGACAAAGGACCTTCAATTTCAACCGTAAATTGTCCTGAACCATTGCCCTCACCATTGTACGGAAGAAGTAGCGTTGTGGATTCCACGACATTGATGTTTTCATCCAGTCGCATACTTTCTGGAAGTGGTATTGTTCCAAGCGTTGTAATGCTTGTTTTTACATTAAAAGCATCATCTCCACAAAATATAGTCCCTGAAAACGTAGCAGTTGAATCGACTGTTCCGATTGTTGAAAATGACCCATAATGAATGGAATTGATCACAGAACTGTTTTCAAATTCAATTGTCCTACCGTCACTTCCATTGAGTGTTCCCCAACATTGTTCTGAACCTTGGGTCCCTGTCTGTTCAAACGTCAAATCTTGGTTTTGCAAAAGCGTTGTTCCAAAATTCTCTAAATCTATATCGACGGATGGTGAGCAATTTAACGAATGGAATTCAATTTGCCACTGGCCTTGTTCTTCTGTGATTTTTGCATGCCATGGAACCAATATTCCATCGTGATTACGAATGAGTATACCACGTTCTCCAAATTCATCACCGCTTTGGAAAAGGTCACTTGCAACGCCATCATTGATACCTTTCAGTTGTTCTTGATTTCCGTCGGCTTCAATGGCTTGTAAATATGGTCTACGTTGGTCGATGTTCATGGCATTGTGTGCAGAATCACCAGCAGCGAAATCTTCGAGTAAAACAAGTATGCCTTCTCCAGGTAATGACTCATCGTATCCTTCTTGTGTTCTTTTCTCAATCCAGATAAACTCATCATCTGAGATTTGAATACGAACTCTGTCACCTCCATTTGAACGGGAATCGATGTTGATCGTAGGGCCTATGCATGGACTTGGCGAAGATGAAGGCCACTCAAGGGTAATGTCTCGGGTAGGTGCATGGCCAATTGCCGACATTGTTGGACCAGTAGGTAGTGATGGAGTATCGCCTCCTCCGTTCCAGTTACCACTCGCCATGATGTCCCAAACACCAATGCCTTTCCAAGATCCTGAATATCCAGAATCATGAACCGGATAGAGATCGAAGGCACCAAATTGATGCATCATTTCATGCAGAATTGTACCAAATCCATTCACTCCATGTCGCATAGAAGACATTGTGTAATGTTCGAACTCATGATCTCCATTCGTGATTGGGTCGGAAAACGTGGTAAAGTGTGACCAAATTCTGTTTGTAGAGCCCGAACCTTGTTCTTGTGCTAAAGTAGAATGGAGAATTAAAAACCGATCAACAACACCATCATCATTCAAATCGAATTTGTCGAGTGATTCTTTTTCGATTGAGTTGGCCACGTACTCTGCGAGAGTTGCGGGCAAAAATTGCGTCCCATCACCGTAATCACGACCGTTGGGTCCATCGGTTCCATAGGCTGCTAACGATTGAGGTGCTCTAATGATGTCATTGTGAATTGTGATTTCAACATTTACACTTGAACCTACGGCCTGAGAAAAGTAATCTTCAGAGTATGTCTCGAGTTCAGTTTGAATTTGTGACTTAGCGTTGTCCGTTAGCGGATTGGACTCGAAATCAACAAGAACAACAAACCACGATTCATTTGACTGAAGACCAATCAAAGGTGCAGATGTGTTTTCAGGACTCTTCACATCAATACGAAACAAATCGTTGATCTCCTCGGAATAGAGTTGTGAACCTAAGGCTAGGGCTATGCAGAGGACCATTGCAATGGCTTGTCCTGTTTTGCCCATAGACATCACACATCATTGAATCGTTTCAATTGTTGGGTTGAATGCTTGTTCTTATGTTTGCATCGTATGAAACGATTCGATTTCATCAACAGTCCAGTTGTTTGTAGAGATACGTAAGATACCTTCTTCCATTTCTGGCCATGTTTGTGTTGATACGGGCACAAATCGATTTGATTGTGCTTCGTTGAGCCTTATTGAACAAGATTCAATACGCTGGGTAGAACTCCAAGGATCGATCAAATTTTCAATGTGTATTTGCACTTCTTCTCTCAATTGCGGATTATCGGTAGGTATTGCTCCTTGCAATCCTAGAAGATCAAGACCACGAAGTCTGCATCGTGCAGATTTAGCTGTGTTCTGGAAGGATATTGGCAAGGGGGAGGTATCACAACCTCCTATGACTACATCGGTTAATCCGTACCTTGCGATTGTGTCAATCAAGTGCTCGCGTTCATCAATGTTTTCGCACAATGCCTCGTATTTGAGTAAGCCAGTATTTTTTGGCGATATATCAATTGGGTATGCGACTCCTTGGCACGAACAATCGACATATGATACAAATCTTCGACGTCCTTCGTGGTCAAAGAGAGCATTTGGTTTCAATATCTCTCTCGAAACTCGAACACTCTTTCGAATGGATTGCTCAAGAAACAAAACCATGATGGTTAAGAACAAAATATTCGATCCATTCCAGCGACCTGGTAATGACAACAGTAGAACAACGCCTCCAATGCCCAGAATACGAATTCGCCACCAATCTTGATTATTGTCTGTGATTAAACCCAATGATCCTGCTGTTGTTGTCGCAAAGGCAATGATGTATGTGATGAGAAGTGCCCAAAAAAATGACAATGCGAATGTGAACAATGAAACAGCATCGTATTGCGATGTCAATCCCATATCACTGTGAATCGAATCTCCTAAATCATACAAGTATGGGATGAAGAAGAGGAATAAGAGTATGAATGAAAAATATCCAAGTATCGATGATGTCATCATCCAACGTTTGAGCATTGATTTCTCACTCTGTGTCAAACCCGGTTTGGCGAATGAATACAAAGATGCGAGAACGAGTGGTAGAATGCACAATATGGAGATAAATACGGAACTAAGCCAACGTACTGCGCTCCAGGATGCAGGTTCATACAGTGCAAGGCATGATGATTCATCGCAAGGGTTCAAATGGTTCAAGGTTGCTTCGAGTATTCCATCGATTTTGGTTATGAATCCAAGTGTCAGTACTGTGATGAGAACAAACCAAAGAGTTGCCTTTTGGGTAAGTGTATCCAGATGGTTCTGAACTGGTAAGGCAGCATCTCGTTCAAGTTGCAATCCTTTGCCTGGCGACAATGGACTCCCTCACACCAAATCTTGGTGTTCAGGGTCTGCACGTGCCTGTACGATGGTTCGATAGACTCCAAACATTCCCCAGAGGGTTAGCATACCAAGGACTAACGCATATCCCCACGGTTGTCCATCATCGACGGCCCATCCAAACGCTAAGAAGACCGCAAGAGTAAGTAATCCTCTGCGAATCCCCTGAGGAACTGCAAGTCGCATATCGAGATGCTTTGGGCCACCTCCAAATCGACGCTCGTAAAATTCACCTTGAACAACAGCACCAACGAGAATAATCGAAAGTGTCGTCCAATAGAACAGATTGCCGTTAGTAAAGAAATCGTCTGCAATTCCAGCTTGGCGTTCTGCTTCAAGCGCTTCAGGATCTTCCACTGCAACGAATAACGATTCAAAATCACCTACGCTAATTGTCCGTAGTACCAGATTCTCTTCATCATCGTTTGTCATGGTATCTGGTGAAGAGATGAAGAATGATAGGAGATTCCAATTGTCACCTTCATTGGCTCCATTCATTCCATCGACTGCATTGCCTGCAAGTGAGAACGAAATGTCTCCCATATCGCTCGAAGGAGCTGTCCATGTGACAACCCAATCGTTGCTAGGTGCTGTTTGTGAAACAGCCCCAGGCTCGGAGCCGTCATTGTCGGTAACAATTTGTGATCCTTCACCTGCAGTGAAAGTGCCAACACCGTAATCGGTTAGTAGAAACCCACCGTTGTCGTAGGATGCGTGTTGTAGATTCACGGTAAATTCGTAAGACTCGCCGAGTGCGTACGCACGAGGAACACCAGATATGGACACGACAACGTCGTTAGAAGGAACTCCATCGCCATGGCAGGTACAGCCAGTCTCGACGGTTAAACCACCATTGATTGGATTAACCCAAGGTGGGCCGTTAGGATTTGCAACAACCGGTGCTAGAAGGCAAATCGACAGCAACAAAATGAGAAGCGTTCTTGACTTCATAACTTCCTCTCCGTTTTGTCCACTTCAATTCATCCTTTCAACGTTCCTTCAAGTCCATGGAATCAAGACTCTTTGATAGCGTTGTTGAGTCCAGTCATCATCGCCTTTCCGTCCCCAAACAACATCATGGTTTTGTCCATGTAGAAGAGATCGTTATCGACACCTGCGTATCCAACAGATAGAGATCGCTTGACAATGACAACCGTTCGAGCAGCATCAGCATCAATAATTGGCATACCTGCAAGCGGTCCTTCACCGCTACGGGCGGCTGGGTTTGTCGTGTCGTTTGCTCCAATAACGAGGGCTACATCACAATCTGGGAATTCAGGATTGATTTCATCCATTTCAATGAGTTGCTCATATGGGACGTTTGCTTCTGCAAGCAAGACGTTCATGTGTCCAGGCATCCGACCTGCAACGGGATGGATAGCGTACTTAACTTCTGTATCGAATTTATCTGCCATCAGATCGGCGAATTCTTTGACTTGATGTTGGCACTGTGAAACTGCCATACCGTATCCTGGTACGATAATGACCTTTTGAGCACCATCAAGCATCATTGCGACCTCATCAGGGTCCGAACCTACCTTGGTACGTGTAAGAGATTCCTTTTCACCACTGCCGCCAAACGACTTGAACAGTACATCTGGGAGTGTACGATTCATTGCTTTGCACATAATGAAGGTAAGAATCAGTCCGGAAGCGCCAACAAGAGAACCGGCCACAATGAGTACAGAATTTCCGATAATGAATCCTGTGAAGGCTGCAGCGATACCTGATAACGAGTTCAGGAGGGAAACAACAACTGGCATATCTGCACCACCGATTGGCAGGACCAAAACAATGCCAAGCACGGAAGAAATTCCAATGATTCCCCAGAGGTAGTTCTTATCGGTTGGTGCATCGATGCTGAGGTAAATTAGTACTGCTACACCGATGACCATCATGACCTTCAGTGGGTTGAGCCAAGCTGGCCCCCATGTTGGTGTCTTAATCCACTTTCCAAAGATGCTAACTCCACCTTTGAGTTTAAACATGGCAAGAATCGAACCTGTTAGCGTCATCCATCCGACGAGTGCGGAAAGACCTGCTGCAACCATGATGACGGTCAATTCAAGTTGTTGATCTGGAACATTGTTTGGTTCCTCTATAAATCTCCAAATTTCTGAGAGAGCGACAAGAGCAGATGCAGCACCACCAAAACCGTTGAACAGAGCAACGAGTTCTGGCATGCCAGTCATTTCAACACGAATCGCCATCCAAAGGCCAATGAGTGAACCAATGATCAAACCAGAACCGATTAAGATCCACTCAATACCATCGCCAAGTCCCATCTGAAGGATAGTAGTTACAACAGCAACGAGCATTCCTAGAGCGCCAAGTTGATTTCCAAATGGCGCAGTACGTGGATGTCCAAGTTTCTTTAGGCCGAAAATGAACAGAGCAGCAGAGAGAAGATAGCCGAGTGGAATCCATTCTTCCATATCAGGCACCTCCTCGCTTCTTGCCAGCAATCATGTTGAGCATTCGATTTGTAACAGCAAACCCTCCAACGACGTTGATCATCGCTAATACGACAGCAACGAATGCAAGAATACCAGATACGGCAGTTGCTCCTCCATCATAGGCTACATTTGCTCCGAGCAATGCTCCAATAATCGAAATACCAGAAATGGCGTTCGCACCACTCATCAACGGGGTATGGAGCGTTGCAGGAACCTTCGTAATAAGCTCAAATCCGAGGAATATTGCAAGCAAGAACAGAGTAATGTTTCCAATTAAAAATTCTGGCGTCATTCTAGGACACCTCCCAATCGTGTTTGTTTAGGATGCATTTCTCCATTCATACAAATGAGTACGCCTCCCATACCGTTGACGTAAAAATCACTTCCTTCGGGAGCACCAACCAGAATGTCATCCTCTTCTGAAATGACTACGGAACCCTCCTCCACAAGCGAGGTAATGAAGGTCGTTAGGTTGTTGGAATAAAGCATGCTTGCAGTTGTGGCGATCGTACCAGGCAGGTTCGAAGTACCAATGACAATGACGCCGTTATCTGTGGTAATGACTTCACCGGCTACAGTATCTTCACAGTTACCTCCAACGTCGGCATTCATGTCAACAACAACGGCTCCTGACTTGAACTCTTTGACTGCACTTGAAGGCACTGTAATTGGTGCTGGTCGGCCGAAGATTCGAGCAGTCGTAACGATGATGTCCGCATCGGATGCAACACCGCATACTGTATCGTTCACCTTCTGAATAAACTCAGGAGTCAATGGCTTAGCATATCCTGCTTCGTCTTCAAAGTCATCCATTCCATCAACTTCGATAAAACGACCACCAACAGATTCAATTTGTTCTGCTGCTGATTTACGAACATCCGATGCATAGACAACTGCTCCGAGACGTTTTGCAGTTGCAATCGCTTGCAAACCTGCAACACCAGATCCCATGATTACGACCTTTGCGGGTCGAACAGTCCCTGCAGATGTTGTCATCATTGGAATGCCCTTTGGTACGTGAGCTGCTCCAAGGAGGACTGCTTTGTAACCTGCTAGATTGTCTTGGCTTGAGTTAACATCCATTGATTGAGCTCGACTAAGTCGACGTGGAATCATATCCATTGACAACAATGTAATCTTGGATGAAAGACAGTCCTTGACAAATTGTGGGTTGCGGAATGGGTCTGAGACACAAGCAAGATTTGTGCCTTCTTTGATTCCTTGGACACCAGGAAATCGTATGGTGATGATCGTTTCACAAGCAAGGGCATCATCTCGGCTTCCTACTGTTGCTCCAGCGGCTTCGTAGTCAACATCATGATAATTTGCAGCCACTCCTGCACCCGATTCAACAACAACATCGAAACCTGCCTTTTGGAGCTTCTTGAGGCTTGTAGGAACGATTGCAACACGTGTCTCTCCATCTGGTTCTTTGAGCACACCTAACTTCATGATATCACCGTTGTTTTTTGCCAACGTGAGGGGGTTCTTCAATACCACCCTTTGGCCCCATCGAATGGGATAACTGCATACCCTCTTGATTAAAAACATCCGGCCGTGACCAACAACTGGTGAGATACCATGTCAAGAGGTAGCAGAAAAATCGCAGTCATCGGTGCAGGAAATGTTGGCGCAACGTGTGCATTTGTACTAGCAAACATGAAAATCGCAGATATCGTTTTGTTGGATATTTACGAAGGTTTTGCAAAAGGCAAGGCACTTGATATGAGCCAAAATGCAAATGTCCTGAATTATGATGGTTCAATTACTGGGACATCAAATTACGAAGATATTGCTGGTGCGGATGTTGTGGTTGTGACGAGTGGATTCCCTCGCCAACCAGGAATGTCACGTGAAGATTTGATTGGGAAAAACGCAGAAATTGTCGCTCAAGTCGGAGCAGGTATCAGAGATCACGCTCCCGATTCAGTTGTTATCGTGGTCACAAATCCGTTGGATCTCATGACCTATCACATGCAGAAAGTTACTGGCTTCCCAGCAAACAGGGTCATTGGTCAGGCAGGCGTTTTGGATAGTGCTCGGATGGCACATTTCATCGCTCTTGAATTAAACTGTGCCGAAGAGGATGTTAGTCCAATGGTTCTTGGTGGACACGGTGACACAATGGTTCCGCTTCCTCGTTATACGACCGTCGGTGGAATACCAATTACACAACTGATGTCTCAAGATCGAATCGACGCAATCGCTGCACGTACTGCTAGCGGTGGTGGTGAAATCGTCAAACTTCTCGAACGTGGTTCAGCCTTTTACGCCCCGGGTTCCGCAGCAGCAGTCATGGCAGAATCTGTTCTCAACAATCGACGCCGTCTCTTGCCAGCTTCTTGCTTGCTTACAGGTCAGTACGGACTGGAAGACGTGTACATTGGCGTCCCATGCATTCTTGGTTCGAACGGTGTTGAGAAAATCTTTGAGTTGGAATTAACGGATGACGAACTCAATTCGCTACAATCTTCAGGAAATTTCTACAAATCCCAACTCGCTGATGTCCTCAATTATAACTAGATCATTCACGTCGGATAGCAAGAGAAAATTCAGAACCTGTGCTTGTAGCATCTTCCTCACCAACAGATACTTGGATGAGTTGCTTTCCCATCTTTCCTCGACTTCTCATTCTAGTGAGAACTTCTTGGCCAATGTAACATCCTTTGGCCTCGTGTACAAGATGTTCTAATCCGCAATTGAAAGGGTGTACATCTGGCGTGATTTCATGTCCTTGGAAAGGAATGATTTTTCGTGTTCGATAATCTGTAAATTCCTCTATTGACATTGATTCCTCGAGTGGATTCTTTGTCGATGTTACGAGTAACCACCCCAAAAAGGATTCAGCAATTGTGATGCCTTCTTGTGGAGGATACAGTTCAGTACTCACGTACACATTGTTAATTGATGTAATGTCTCGAATGCTGACATTTTGTTGTAAAATTCTCTGCTGAAGATGATGTAAAAGATTCTCCTTGTATGGGCCATGACCAATTATTGCCAAATTATCTCCAACATCAATGACATCAACAACATCGATGATTTTGGCATTCGTTGTTGTAAATACCGTGCTACAGGACCGGTCTACCTTATTCGTCGATAGACCGTCAATGAATGAAAAGCGGTCCGAACCTGAAACAATCAAAACATATGCATCAAGTTGTATGATGCCCATGTCTTTTCCTCAAGCAAAGGATTCGCCACAGCCGCAAGAACTGGAGGCATTCGGATTGTTGATTTTGAAACCGCCGCCCATGAGTCTGTCCACGTAATCGACTTCTATTCCATCCAAGAGATGCGAAGAAGCGTTAGGTACAAGGACACGAAAACCTGAAATTTCCAGTTCTTGGCAATCAATTTCAGTGTTCTCCACAATCTGGAGATCGTACATGTACCCCGAACATCCTCCAGAGAGAACCCCGACCAACAATGCATGACTTCGGTCATCTCCAAATGCATCTGTAAGCATCTCAATTGCCTTCTCAGTGATGGTTAATGAGACATCGACAACCTTTGGTTGTACAACTTCGATAGTCGGTGCAGTCTCGCATGTTCCGCAGTCCATGACAACGCCACCCATTGGTCCATTATGAATCTGACTTCGATTCAACGGCGTGCAAGTTTCTTCTTTCGTTCTTTCTCAAGGATCGTACATCGGCGAATCTGTTCCTTTGCACGCTTTGCTTCAGTATCGGAAAGACCACGAGGAATTGATTGTTCATAGCATTTGATTGCATCTGGAAATCGTTCCATTTCAGCATATGCAGTACCCATGTTGTAGAGGGTTTGACCTCGAACGTTTGAAGGATCAATCATCATAGCCTTGTGATAGGATTCAACGCAAGCAGGATATTCTTCGAGGAAGTAGAATGCATTGCCACGTCCATTGAGAATTCGTATGACCATCTGGTTGTCATTCGCAAAGGATGGTAATGCTCTATCAAACGATGATAATGCTTCTCTGTATTTCCCATCCTCCATCAATTGAATACCTTGATTGTACCAAGAAATATCCTGGTTTGCGACGGAACTGGAATTTGATGAAACGATTGGGTTGGCTTGTGCAATTGCAGTTGCATCCAATGCTGCTTTCGCTAAATCCACCTCCACATTGACTTCTTGTTCTAATGCTTTTCTCGTTGGTTCAACGGGCGTAAGTAGCAAATCGTTTGCAGCACTTGCCGTATTTTCAACAAAGGTTTCTTGTTGGGGTTCAATGGAAAAGGCTTGAATCGGTTCTTCCAGGAGTGCAGGTGGTTCTGGTGCCACTGGAGGAGGTGTGGATGTTGGGGGTGGAGGAGGGTTATCAAACGTCTGTGCTGCTGGAGTTGGACTCTCCAATTCTCGAGCCTTGGTGTGGCATCTCTGCGCCGTCTCTAAATCGCCAGCAGCTTCGAGAGATTTTGCTAGTCCCTTCCAAAGTATCGGATTTTCCTTGTCGTGTTGAATTATCTCTTTCCATACTGTGACGGCTTCAATGTTTTCACCTTTGAGTGTAAGTGCTCGTGCCCTGTCAATAGAAGGTCCTGGGCTGAGTAAATCTAGCGCATATTGTGCAAGTTGAGGTGCTTCAGGCATTGTAGGAGGGATTCCAGTAATGTATTCCAGAACCTCAACTTCTGTTTCCCCGCATTGTAGGAGCATCTGTACAATTTCACTGCGCAATTCTGGATCGTCTTGGCTTTCAAGAATCGTCATTCCATGGGAAAGAATTGTACCTACATCGTTCTCTTCTTTCGCATACTCGATTAATTTTCGACGTGCCTTTAGATGACTTGGATCCAGTTCAATTGTTGTCTCAAACGCCTGTTTTGCTCCAGATGGATTCTCATTTCGAGCGTACAAACTAGCAAGATTGTACCAACCTGAAGCGACGGTTTCGTCAAGATTCGTCGCATGCTCCAAAGCTGCTATTGCATGTGTATCGAGTTCCATTCTTGCCATTGCACCGCCTGCGATTCGCCATGCTCCTGCGTGTTGTGCTCCTATGGTTTTGAGATGGGGTTTCAAGAGTGCCAGTGCTTTCTTTGGCTCACCTTGTCGGATAAGTTCAGTTGCCTCGTCGGTGAGTCGGTCGAGGTCAATTTCTTGGATTACAGGTCGTTGTTCGATTTCAGTTTCTATTGTTTCTTCAATTTGTTCTTCAACAATTTGTGTTGCTGCAACAATTTCAGCGGCACTCTTCAATTCTTCTTTGTCAAGATGGCCATCACCGTCAAGGTCATGGTGCGCAGCCTCCGCAAGGATTGCTTCTGCATCTTCAACACCCGTTTCCTCCATCACAACGTTCAATGTTGACTCTTGATGCGATGCTTTCGTAATGGTAGATTCGATTTCGTCCGGTACTTCTTCAACAGGTGCGTTCTTGTTACGTGAGAGTACATCCATCAAACTTGGATGGCCAGGGAAAAATTCCAATCCTCTTCTCGCCATAGCAGCTGCCCCTGCATCATCACCGATTCGGTCGAGTAAAATTGCGAGATTTGCTGTTGCCGGCGCATGGTCTGGATTCAAATCAAGACAAATTTGGAATGCTTGTCGTGCACCACGTGCATCTTGTTGTGCTTCAAGAAGTACGCCGCGGTTGAACCATGCCATGTCGGATGAAGGGTCCAGTGCGATAGCTTTGTTGAATGCAACGAGTGCTTCTTGTGGAGAATTGGAACGGGATTTATATTCACCCTCTTCGATAAGAGATTGCACTTGTTCTTCGATGCTCAATTCTTCTTCATTGTTTGAATCCGTCACATCTTCATGGACCGGTTCGTTGTTAGCTTCAGGAATGCTAATCTCCTCAACGGCATCCTCTTCAGAACCGAGCATGGATCCTAGACCTGCGGAGCGTAGCGCATCTGCCATATCTGTCATCAAGGCATTCGACATCTCTTCGTCCTCTGCACTCATAGGCTTGTCCCGTTCTTTGGCAAGACTGTTATGGTATAAGCATAGTTGCTTATTGGTTAGGGGAAATCAATGGATTCATCTATTGGTTATCTCTAGGACAAGTATGGCGGAAACTCCACTCAAAGTTTTGGGTCTATCTGGTTCTATCGGGCGACAATCAAAGAACGGGATGTTGGTAGACTTGGCATTGTCCAAAGCAGAAAAACTGGGTGCAGAAGTACACTTTTGGGACCTCAATGAGAAACCCTTACCACTTGTTGGAGAGGATGGATGTTGGTCAAATCCTATTGTCAAAGAATTTCAGGAAATGGCCACATCATGTGATGCATTTTTGGTCTCATCTCCCGAATACCACGGTACGATGTCTGGGGTCATGAAGAATACTTTTGACTGGGTTTACGATCAGCATGTTGGAGGTAAGGTTTTCGGATTGATGTCAACACTTGGGGGCATGTCCAATTCAAACACGCTCAATCATATGCGCATTATGCTGAGATGGCTTCATGCAAATCCTGTTTCCCAACAACTGGCTGTTGGACACGTCAAAGAAGCGTTCGACGCTGATGGAAACCTTGCCGATGCAGATATGGATGGTCGGCTTCAATCTCTAGTAGAATCTGTCTTGAAAACAGCCACAATGTATCGTAACTCGTGATGTTATGAATGCCAATCGCCCATCATTCGAGGATACGTTTGGAGGTTCGTATCTTCTTGTTGAACCAGGACAATTTTTGCTTGGTGATGAAGTTGGTTCAGGCCACCCAAACGAACAACCAATTGTTTCTGTTGAAATAACGGATCCCTTCTTCTTAGGCGTTCGTCCAGTCACACAAGCACATTGGGCGAGTGTCATGAACAACAATCCCTCCAAGTTTCAAGAAGGGTGGAGTGCTGGATTACGTCCTGTTGAATCCATTTCGTATACAGATGTTGAGCTCTTTCTTAAACGACTCAACAATGAACAACAGGAATACATTGGATTTCTAGGGAACTGGCGCCTTCCTACAGAATCCGAATGGGAATATGTGGCTAAAGCAGGAACTTCCACTCGGTGGTCATTTGGAGACAAGGATTCAGAACTTGATGCACATGGCTGGCATGCTGGAAATAGTGGGGCGACAACCAGGTAAGTCGGTTCAAAGAAAGCAAATCCTTGGGGATATTTCGACATGCATGGGCTTGTTTATGAAATGACAAGTGATTCTTGGATGCCAAAACACCTACAAAACGAAAACAAAAGTGCCCACCCAACAGAAGTGCAAGAATACTATGTTGCCAAAGGAGGTTCATGGTTTACGGAATCTGATTCGACTCGTTCCTCTTCAAGACGTCGAGTCCACCGGAAAGATCGAAAAGATGGGGTTGGAATTCGCCTTGTATGGGAGCCTACAGAACAAGTAACCTAGTCGCCTTGACGAGGCTCAACATCCGCTTCAAATTCTACGTCTTGCAGAAGTGTCTGACCCTCTGGAACTTGACCTGGAATTGTTTGCCAATCAATGTCCTCGATTCGATCAACTATTTTCATGACATTCAATCCAATGAAGACCTGTATGCCTGCTTGTGTCCGGTGAACAACTGGAGAGACTTCTTCATGGAACGTGGCATTCATGAATTCACAAATTTGGGAAAATGTGCGGCGACCATTGCACAGCTCCCATAGAACACTGTTCTTATCCAACAATGGACGTCGTAATTCATGTGGTGCTCTCATGATCTTAGCAAACATACGCTCGATTCTACCAAACTTCTTTTCGAATCGAAGAACGATGCGTTTACCCGTGCACCCCTCAATGTCTGGATGTGGACCCGACTCGCCTGTTCGACACCACCAAACCGGTAAACGTACAGGATACTTTTCAGCGAATGGATGGTTTTGCAAATCGACTAATTCCATACAATCCCTCAGAAGTCTGTCCATGTCCAAATAACAAGGCTAAGCATCGATACGACACCGCTCAATGCAGAAATACGTACAAGTTCCTGACGCTTACTGAATTTATCAAGATACCATGTAAGCATGCCAAAAAATGCGACAGCAACCCATAGAACATACCACACGGGATTGTCTTGGGCCATGCCCTTCCATTCCGCCTCATATCATTGCTGTTTCCCTAATCGGTCAAGATATTGCTGTCCATAATGGGTCCATTGTTCCATAGACCACCCAGCAGGCAACCCATGTTCTGGTAATGGAGGTCCAGCATGTGATTCAGATTCTTCATCGTGGAGAGCGACAACATTCGATGTTGTTTCGATGATTGGCTGTTGAGAGATCGGTGGACCTGCAACGTATGTTTCTTCTTCGTCCATTGGATTCCTCTGTTTACGGATTACCAATAAAATGGCTGCGAGTACAACAAGCCCCAAAACTGTTGCAACAAGCGTCGGGCCGTTCATGTTCTGAGAAAGGAAGGACTCTTCAGCAGTTGGTTTTGCGAACTCAAAAGTTCGAGAGTCTGTAAATTGTATCGTTCCATCCATTGTAGAAGCAGTGAGAACGAGATCGCCTGCATGAATTCCACCGAGTCGTTGAACATCACATCGGATATCTTTGATGACGTCACTGTTCCTTTCAAATGGTAAAGATGCATTGATGGGATCATTGTTGACAACGAGGGTGCTATCACACATAACCTGCCATTCATCAGGATAGGTTATCGAATATACGATATCTTCAGTCTGTGTTGAGTAACTTGTCATGTTAAACCACAACTCTCCCATGGACTCGATTGTTGCATTTTGTTGAGGCGAAAGTTCCATGTCAATTTTCCTCTGTTGGTCTACAGTGATTAGATTTTGATGTTCTATTCGAACAACATCACCTTCATCATCTAAACCCCCCTCTACAAATATTGAAATGACAATTCGTGTGTTCAGCGGGACGGTTTCCCCAATGATTACATCAACAAAAACAAGTTTGTTCGTTCCAGCGTTCATTGGGAAGGTCAACACCTCACCAGTCTCCGATGTGGGTCCACCTATTCCAGCTGTTAGAAATGCAACCACGTCATTTGTTGGTGGTGATGTTGATAACTCAAAACCCACATCCATACTCGACTCCAAAGCATTTCCGACATTCATAATGGTGCCATTTATTGCAACCGTTGATCCAACCATGGCGTGATAATCAACAACAGAGCCATTGAATTCTGGGAATTTGATACTTCCTGTGATCATGTCGACAGTGACTTGATTGTCGCTGACGTCAATGTCTTCACCTTCTGGTTCGACTCCAATTGTGATTGAATGAAACTCTCCTGCTGCTTCAGACATCGGAACATACAACAGCAATTCGAATGTTTCAACTCCGTTGCCTGTATATACGACACCCAATTCTATTTGAGTTGTCTCGAGGATGACTCCGTCTATCCGTATTGAGTAGGTCCATGTGGATGGCGCATCAACAAGAAGAACGGTTGCACTCGTCGGCCCGTTTCCGTTGTTTGTTACCTCCAAATCGATTGTTGTTGTCCCGCCCGGTTTCAGTACAGATTCCGATGATAAAACATTCAAACGAAGATCATACAACGTCTCGATCAAAATGTTGCTGTATTCCGGACCCTCGTATTGCATACCACTTCTTGTGGAAGTAAGGATTGGTTTGATTGTAGGTGCAATGTCATCAGCCTGTGCGTTACTTGGTGCAGTTACTGCAATGTAGAATGAGGCTGAAGCTCCCGGATTCATCACAATGGGAGGACGTTGTTCTTCTTCGATTAACCATCCAATCGTTTGAATATAATCAACAGATAATTCGAAACTGTCCTGACGTGTTGCTTGATTTGTGATTGTATACTGGATTTCTACACGTTCTCCTGATGAAAGCATTGTCGTTTCATTGGAATCTATCTTCAACTCAATCGAGGCATTGGATATCATGGATGCTTGAACTGTAATTGCTTCGGTTATGGTTCGAGATGTATCGTTTTGAGCACTCATTGTGAGCCAAAAATCACCCGTTTTCTCAGGAGTTTCTCCAGATGGGACTGTCATTACGAATTTGACCGATTGCACTTGATTAGGGATCAGTCGCACGGAACTGGATTGATCAAATGCAATGTTTACGTTCCAACCTGCATCCAGTGATTTCGGTGCTGTTTGAAGGTCAAACACATCGGTTGCCTGGCCGATGTTTTCAACATCAACATGGAAGACACATGATGAACCTGGAGCACATTTTGGTTTGACTTCGGGAATGTGTATGTGTGGAATACGATCGGCTGCGACTTGATATTGCATTTGCTCCTCAACAGAAAAACTAGGGTTCTGTATGCTCGTAGCCATAAACGTTAGAGGTACAAAACCGACGCTCGCATTTTGACTCGGTTGGAGTTTTACGTCAATCTCTCGCGATTCGCCGGGTAAGAGGCGAACGCCTGTATTCGGATTCACACCCGCGCCACTCGGGAAAGAAAATGCAACATTCCAATCGTTTGGAAGGTTTGTCACAGATGGTACCAAAGAATCACTTATGTTTCCTGTATTGGTCAATTCCAGTCGAATTTTTCCCCAAGAACCGGGAATAGAACCGTCGGTGAATACCCCTGACACGTCGAGATTGTATTCTTCTGTGCGTGCCGCTTGATCATAAACAATCACAAAATCATCAAACCAATATCCGACGTCTGTCCCACTCATATCACTGGTAAATGTGAACTTGAATCTTGAATTGGAATGAAAGTGCGAACTGACATCAGCAGGAATCAGAGGAGTTGTATGACCCATGTGATTGTTCGATATTGTTTGCCAATTGGATAATGTGGCTCCAACGGTTCCTGCAATGTTTGCGAGTTCATCCCACGCACCTTGGTTGTTGATTGCATATACTTTCATGTTGTCATTGACTTGAGCGCTCCCCGTATAGAAAAAGGTCAATCCATTGGTTCGCGTCGGATTTGAAACAATGTCGCTCATATCCCAAATGGGTGTCATCAAACTTGTTTGGAGATTGTTCGCATAGTTTCCAGTTTGTCCTTGCCCGATGTGACAGGACTGGCCCATGCTTAGGGCTGTGTCAGTGTTTGTACCCCAGTACGAACCGGCATTCCATCCAACCAGTGAGGTGCATGTGAAGTAGAAGTTGGCAACTGTGTAATGGCGATTCAAATCATTGTTGGCTGGATTATCATCGATACCTTGGAATGATGGAGAAACAATGAGCGTATGGTTGCCAGAATAGTTGACATAGACATTGTAAAACGTTGCAGTTCCCTGACCGCCTGATGAGAGACTGTTCATCGTCACCGTCCGGTTAGCTAACTCAAACCATTGGTACTCATTGTGTAGAATCAACATTTGTACGGTGATGATGCCAGAGGACACACTTCCGTCGTTTCGAACTGTGACTTCAATATCCATTGGTGTGGAATTAACCGTGTCAACCACGTAGAGACTTTCCGGACGATCAAATCCTAAAATGGGATGGTTCGATGAGAACATCTTGTATTGTGACTCATCGCTAGGGTTGGAATAGCGAACCGATACATCGGTTGTAGACAAGTCGACGCCACTGTTTCTGGAACTCGGTTGTGGCTCTTCGAATGCGAGCACATCGTTGTTTGAAATGGGTTGCAGGACAAGCAAGACAATGAGGAGACCTACCACACCAAACCTTGCCATGGATGTGAATTCAATTCTACGTATTTGATTTATTCGTTCGAGTGTTCTTCATGAACAAGTCGTAATTTCTCTTCATTTTTGCGTTCTTTGGCTCGTGCTGCAAAGTAAACTGTGAACGAGGGAATAAGAACCATTGAGAAGCAACCAACAACAGCTGCCAACGCCCAAAGGAACTCTGTCGCATCATCGATTTCAAAGACTTCGACATTCGCATAAGCCTCGTTTACCGTGTATACATTGACTTGTGGCTGAACCGATTTATCACCAGGTTCAGTAATCTGTATGATGATTTGTGATGGTTCGTGACTGTAGTTTATTTCGTTACGTGCTAATTTTTCCGCCTCTTCCAAGGTGTCAGCAAACACGGTTCCGTTAGATCTCCTTGCAGGGTCAGTGGACGTGAGCGATTGAATGTTGACAATACTTGATTCTGCTTCTACTTCAATCGATACGCCGTAGATGCAATGCTCGGAACATCGAAAATCCACCGTTTTGCCATCAACAACCACTTCAGCATCGTCAACCCCCAAGAAGGGATGAGAGTACAATTTGCCTTCATTTGTCATCTTCACGATGGCTCCACTCGCTAGATTATCCACGGTCATATTGACCCAAGTTAGATTTGCACCGTCCGCAGAGATTGTTCCAATCCAGGTTGTTTCGTTGTTTTGGACAATTTTTGTAAGTTCGATGTCCTCAAACGCAGAATCTGTTGCTTCTGTTTCGTATATGTAATAACTTGGAGAAATTGTAGCGCCATACACCGCATACGAGAGTAGAACGATTAGAGTGAGTGACAAACCAATGAGTGTTCTCAAGAGGTTCGGATTTTGCGCTAAAGCCTTCTTCATTGTACCTCCCAAAACCAAGCCATTCAAGAATACTTGCACGCAGCCAAAAACATGACGATGCACTTCATTCAAATGGGCTGTTCGCCCGCTTTATTCAAATAGGGGAGATAAGTCGCAGGGTTGCTTGGTGTAGCTATGACGACGTTTTACGATGTACCTGCTAATTTTCTAATACCTGCTCTTGCTGAACAATTGAAGAGCAATGCAGCGATTTCAATGCCAGAGTGGGCAGATGTCGTCAAGACTGGTTCATCCCGTGAGCGCCCACCGACACAAACCGACTGGTGGCACACACGAGGGGCTGCGCTTCTCCGTAAAATCGCTCGGCAAGGACCAATCGGTGTTACCGCCCTCTCTCAAGAATACGGCGGTCGAAAGAACAACGGTTCCAAACCGAACACTCCTGGTGTGGGATCACGTAAGGTTATTCGTGCAATTGTTCAACAACTTGAAGATGCAGGACTCGTTTCTACAGAGATTGGCCGAATGGTCGAACCTGAAGGCCGTGAAGCAACTCAACTATACAACGGACGCGTAATCACGGCTGCAGGCCAGCAACTCTTGAATGAGGTCGCTCACAGCGTTCGACCAGATGTTGAGGAAGCATATCCTGGACTTGGTAAATATTGATTGGAAGTGAAACCTTGACGAGTGCTGCAGACGATTCGATGGAACTTGAAGCGTTCCGTCAACGTCGACAACTCGAACTTCAACAACAACTTGAACAGCAAGCTAAACAACAAGCTGCTGCAGAAGTCGAATCCCAAGTCCAAGTGCAAGAGCAACAAGCACTGGACCAAGCAATGAAGACCATTCTAACTTCTGAAGCAAGAAGCCGTTTGACCAACATTTCTCTGGTTGATGCAAACAAAGCAGACTTGCTGAAGCGCCAACTTGTTTCGTTGCACGATCAACAGAAAATCTCCGTTCCTGTCAGCGATGAACAGCTGAAGAAAATCTTAGCAAGCCTATCCAAGAGCCGCAGAGATGCGTCTATCCGTCGAATCTAAGAGGGGTGCTCGAATATGTCAAAGAATAAACCAGCAGCAAAGAAAATTCGCCTAATGAAGGCAGGAAAGCAGAACCGACGTGTCCCTGTATGGGTCATGCTAAAAACGAACAGAAATACTGTGTCACATCCAAAGCGACACCACTGGCGACGTAGCAAGTTGCAACGATGAGGTGATGAAGCATGGCAAGAGCAGCAACTTCAGAACTGGTCGTTCCACTACGCAAGGCATGGAATATTACACGTTACAAGCGTGCACCACGTGCAATCCAAATCATCCGCGATGAAGTCATTCGTCATCTCAAAGTTCTACCAGAAGAAGAGATTTACATCGACCCATCTGTCAACGAGAAAATTTGGGAACGTGGAATTGAAAACCCTCCGCGAAAAATTCGACTTACTGTGATTCGTCACGATGAGCCAGATATTCCTATCGAAGTTAAATTGTATGAGGAGGCCTGAAAATGGGAAACATTCGTCCAAGTTTTATCAAAATTCGCGCTATTCGCCTCGTAGAAGAACATGGTGAGAAGTTCACCGATGATTTCGATCACAACAAGAAGATGGTTGAGGAACTGACCGATGTCAGTACCAAGAAATTACGCAACTGGATTGCTGGTTACGTTACTCGATACCGTCAGCGTCGAACCGATTGATGGGGTCATCAACGTGCCCATTTGGGTTGATTGGAACAGGACACCTGTATCTG
>CAXQWT010000110.1:0-8086 GCA_964227855.1 Salipiger bermudensis
GACCATCCAGACAAGCACATCGAATGCCTTGATCCTGAAATCTGTCCATGTTCAACCATGTACATGATTCATCCTGCATATTTGATGGATCTTCTCGAGAAACTTGCAGATGGGCAAGTTCACAACCAAATTTCTGTCTCAAATGAGGTGCAAGAAGGCTCGCTCCTCGCTCTTGAGCGAATGCTCAGCATTCGTGTCTGATTATTCAGCGAGACGTCGAAGTTCTTCGACACTTCGAACTTCAGCGAGATAGATTTGTTCAATCGCATCGTAAAGTTCGGCATCGCCTGATTCTTCGATGAGCGCCATTAGTTCGCCGTAGACTTCAGCCGCTTTTGTTTCGGTTTTCAATGATTCAGCGAGCATGTCAACATACGATGATACGTGCTCAATTGGAGTTTGGTTGCGCTCAGTAACGGCAACTCCATCCAGTTTGACGATAGCGGATCTGACGATGTTTGAATGAACCATGGACTCGTTGGCCTCAGCAGTAAAATGCGGTTCAAGTTGAAGACGGTGAATTCCACGAATGTAAGCAGCATAGTGGGCATACATGTTGATGGCGCGCAACTCCCATCCAAGTGCTTCGTTCAATTTGGCAATCAAGTGGTCAGCCCTCATGATAAATCCCTCATTGCCATTCCACTTAAACCTCAGGTTGAGGCAAAGATCGTTCCGGAAAGTTTCCAACCAAAAAGGGCAAGCAATGGACAGAAGAGCATTGTAGCGCCAACATAGCCGGCTGCGAGCCCCATCTCTTGTTGCTCAATCATTTGAATCGTCTCAACAGAAAATGCGGACATGGTGGTTAATCCACCAAGCAAACCAGTTCCAAGAAGAAGAGCGATGTCTTTGGAAATCATGTTCTCAGCAAGACCAATAGCAAGCGCACCCATCAGGAACGAGCCAACAAGATTGACACAAAGTGTAGCCCACGGAAAACCGTCACTTGAAACCCATTCTGAGGTCATGTAACGAAGTGTGGCACCGATTCCTCCGCCCAGCGCAACCATCAGTATCTGTTGGAGCATGTGAGTGGCTCGTCCGGACAGACCTTGAAGTTCGTGCCTGAATGAAACCGAAAAGCCATGAATAGGGCGCGTTAAGCCAAACTCATGCGCACGGTTTGGTTCATGACCGGAAATACTGGAAAGGTGCGTGAGGCCAAGCATGCTCTTGAACCGCTTGGATTCAAAGTCAGGCAATTGATCGTTGAAGGTGTTGATATCATGGAGCCTCAATGCGAAGATTTGGAATCAGTTGCTCGCTCAAAACTCAAGCAAGCCCGACACCACCTCCCCAATCCCAATGATGCACTTATGGTTGAAGATGCAGGGTTGTTTGTTGAGCCCTTGGACGGCTTCCCAGGAGTCTATTCGGCTTACGTATTGAATACGCTTGGTTGCGATGGTATCCTCAAGTTGATGGAAGGACACGAACGCAGAAATGCTGAGTTTCAAGCAGTTGCAGCCCTTCTACTCGATGGTTCAATCCACATCTCAAAAGGAATTTGCCCTGGAACACTTGCATTGAATGCGAGCGGAATGGAGGGTTTTGGGTTTGATCCCATTTTCATTCCTCATGATCTTGAACGAGATGGAGCAATCCATTCAACCAACGGATTGACGTTCGCAGATGTCGATCTTTCCGTAAAAGAACAGTTCAGCCATCGTCGAAAGGCATTGGATGGTCTCGTTGAATTATTTTCAACACCCGGGGCGGCATCATCGTCATAAGCAGGAAGTTCTTGGATGGAGCGATAGGCATGGGATTCTTACGCAACACAATCGCATTGGCGTTTGTTGCTACCCTGTTGTTCTATTTCGTAACCGTTGGTGAAATGGAAGAGAACCAACAGTGGATCACGATTGGTGTGATGGTTGCTCTTGGTTTGACCTGGATTCTATCCGGATCGCCAAACTTTGAACTCCCTGCACAGCCCATCTCTGCCCTAAACACAGCCGAGTCAGCTACTGCTTCCACAGTTGATGCATCACCCATTGAAGAAGAAGCAACCGCTGCGGCTCAACCCTCCAAGACAATGTCTCTCAAGGAACGTAAAGCAGCAAAGATTCTTGCTGCAAAGGAAGCGCAGCGTGCAGCGATGTCCTCAACAAACGGCGAAGAGACCCCTCCAATGGATGTACTGCCTCTCGTTGAAGTCGAAACCGTCCATGTCGCAGACGAATACGTCGTCGAGGTCAGTCCAGAATCTGTCGAAGAAGCCGACATCCAAGCCACCGTCAAGGAACGGGCCTCAAGACACGGTGAAATCCGTGCGCGCATTGAAGCCCGTCGACGTTCCCAAATGGCTGACATCCGAGCCTCAACCTCTCGAATGTGGGAAGAGAACGTGGTTCGAGAAGATCTTGTAGCCGTCTTGCAGAATGAAGGACATGGTCTTGCAGTCCTTGATGAGCCGCTTAATCCAGACCCAGGCCATATTTATGGCGCCACATTCATTCGAATCGACGATCAGCGTGTCCTTAAGTATCGCTCACAACTTGATTCCGGCTTCGAAGCCGTTGTATCCAGAAAAGCCGATGCTGAGCCAGCACTTCCTGAACTCCCACCATTGATTGGACCGGATGGCAATCCACTTCCTCTGCCAGAACTTCCGAGCCCTTCCGGAGCATTGGCTGCACTGAAAATGGAAATGGATGAAGATTGAGGCTTGCTGATGGAAGCACTCATCCAATCAACTTCGAAACAGAAGCAACGTGCTTTGATTGGCCTGATTCTTGTTGGTATTGCTCCAACCATATCAGTTGTTACAGGATTTGCATTGAAAGCAGGCATGATTGCTGCAGCAGTATTTGTCTTCACCAAACTGTGGATGTTCGGATTGCCTGCGTACTGGTACACCAAGGTCGAAGGGGGCGAACGTTCGTATTCTCTCCCAGAGAATGGTGGATGGATGGTTTCCACATTGCTTGGTATTGGTATGGCCGTGGTCATTATGATCGCGTATTTTATTCTCGGAGATATGGTTCTACGAAGTGAAGATTTGTTTGAGATTTTAGAACCGTTTGGCCTCACTGTTCCATGGAAACTTGCTCTCGGAATCTTGTTCTGGATCTTCATTAATTCCGTTTTGGAAGAGTATGTTTTCCGTTGGTTCATCACATCAAAACTTGAACAATTTGTAGGAGGCAAGTGGATTCCTATTCTCCTTTCAGCTGGAATCTTTACGTTGCATCACACGATTGCACTGGCTTTCTTCATCGATCCATTGGGTAATGCTCTTGCTTCACTCGGCGTATTTATTGGAGGAGTGATCTTCTCTTGGATTTACATTCAATACCGAAGTGTTTGGGTGGCTTGGGTTGCCCATGCAATTGCTGACGTAGCCATCTTTGCCATCGCATGGCACATGATCGTAGGATTTTGATCACTTGTGCTTCCACTCAGCCTTCTCTCGGTTGAGGAATGCTTTGACTCCGATCTCCTTGTCATCCGTATCGAACAAACCTGCGAAGGCTTTGGCTTCTGTTGCCACACCTTCTGTTAATCCCTCATCAAGAGCGGAACGTAGGGTTTCTTTGGCTACCCGGAGGGTGTTGCTTGATTTGCTAGCAATTAAGCAAGCCATGTCCATTGCTTTCTGTTTCAAGTCATCTGCTTCTACAACGTGGTTTACAAGACCGATTCGATGTGCTTCATCTGCATTGATCATCTCCCCAGTGTAGACCATCTCCAAGGCTTTACCGTAGCCCAACAACGAAACCAGACGTTGTGTGCCTCCGTAGCCCGGAATGAGTCCAAGATTGATCTCTGGCGTTCCAAATTTGGAACGGGAACTTGCAATACGAATATCGCAAGAACATGCGACTTCAAGGCCACCGCCAAGTGCAAAACCATCGATCATAGCGATGGTTGGTTTGCTCATGTTCCACAATGCTTCGATGGCATTATCAGTGAATTTCACCGTGATCTCTTCGCTTCCTGCACCCAAGAATTCAGTGATGTCAGCACCTGCAACGAATGCATTTGGCTTTGCTCGCTTTCCTTCTTCTGGTTCAAGCGGTTGAGCACCGGTTACAACGATACAACGAACCGAATCTTCCGATTCAGCCCACGCCACCATCGCCTTCATTGCCGAGGTCACATCAGCATTGAGTGCATTCAATTTGTTCGGGCGGTTGATGGTCACCAAAGCAACAACTGTACCATCATTGCATGCGTCAACAGGGATGGTCTCAATGTTCAGAACGTCGTGTTGAGGGGGCGTCATAATTTTGGCAAACGAAGGAAGTTCAAGAGTCCACCGATGGACCACTTAGGTGGTTCAAGCAAGCAATGAAAACCTAAAGTTGGTTGGTGGTGGTATGGGCGATGATGCACAACCTCTCGTGCGAGCAGAGGATATGGGTAAGCGATACGGTGAGTTCGTTGCTCTCCATCCACTTAATGTTGAAGTCCACTCGGGAGAATTTTTCGGCGTTTTTGGACCCAATGGCGCAGGGAAATCTACCTTCATCAAACTCCTGACGGGCCAACTTCAGCCATCCATTGGCCAGATCGAAGTGCTGGGCGTCGATGCACGCCAGTCACCACAGAAGCTCAAGGCCAACATTGGAATCGTCCCTGAATCTGAATCTCCGCCTTCGTTCTTGACGCCAACAGAATTTCTTCAGTTTGTGGCTCGCCTACGAGGACTTGAGAATCTCGACGAGCAGGTCGAGTATTGGCTCGACTGGTTCGGACTACAGGAAAAGCGAGATACCATGTGCAAGGATTTGTCAAAAGGTCAGCGACAAAAAGTCATGCTTGCGTCAGCCTTTATCCACAAGCCGAAATTGTTGTTCTTGGACGAACCGTTCGCAAATCTTGATCCAATCTATCAACGAAAATGCAGGGAATGGCTACTCGATCATGTAGCAAATGGAGGGACCATCTTCCTTTGTTCACACGTTCTTGAGATGGCTGAACGAATGTGCAACCGCATGGCCATCATCAACCATGGAAGAGTCCTTGCAGCCGGAACAGTATCCGGATTGAAAGAATCTGAAGAGGAAACTCTGGAAGATGTCTTTATCCGCCTCGTTGGTCATTCCATCGAAGAAGTCGAACGTCATACCGAAGAAGGAATCAACTCTGAGGAGGAGTAAGCATGCCCACCTCCAGCATCGCCTCTCGGGAATGGGATGATGTGGCTGGAAGTTATGATCACAAAACAAAAATCTCACTTGGAACGTCCACTGGAGGCGCTCAACTGCTTGAACCACAGCGTGGATTTGCGGCTTTTTCCACCACGTTTCGATACATGTTTCGTGAGGAATGGAGAGAGAACATTGACTTTGCAAAGAAACGACAAGTGGTCCTGTTCCCACTTCTTTTGACTCTCGTGACAATGATCACAACAATCGGATTGCAGTTCCTGGTTGGTGATTCTGCTGCACAATCTTCTGACATGGATACGAAATCGTTCACATGGGATCAACTCCGATTTGCTCTGCATCTTCCCTTGTTGTTCTTCAGTTTAGGAATGGGGACTTTTGCGTTTCGCGGTCGAGAAGCAATTTCTCAACGTGATGGAAATAAGAATCACTTGATCGCAGCACCAGCCATCCAACCGTTACCAAATTCGATGGCTCATTATGCATTCTTCGTTAAAGAATTGGTCTACTATGCACTGCTCATTCTCACTCCAATCATCTTTGGAATGTCGCTCGGAATTGTTCTCGGAGAATTTGGAGCAGTAACAACGCCACTCAAGTGGTCATCCTTGCCGTGGACATGGCTAGCCATGTTTATCACAATCGCTCAAGGTCTCGCCATCTCGTTCCTTGCATCATCGCTATGGATGCGTGGTAGGCCGTTCACTATCTTAGGTCCAATCATCATCGTCTTCCTTGGAATCGCTGTTGGCATCGGCCTTATCGACCTCGATCTCGGCCTTTGGGGGCTTGCTATCCAACGCGAACAAGCCATTTGGATTGTGATTGCGGCCCTCATCGGATGTGCTCTTATTGGTCTACTTTCAGCAGCTCTGATTCTCGATGATTTTGAAGCGAAAGTGATTGAACATGCTGACCTTTTCGAACCGTTCTATCGTCGATTAAAGTTCCTTGGTCGAGGCGAAGTACGTCTACGAGTCGCAAAAGAATTCGTCGACCTTCGTCGCTCTGGGGCATTGAAAAAGATGACCGTGTCGTACTCAATCCCCTTACTGGTTCTTCTCGGCATGGCATGGTTGGTTGATTTTGCAGAGGCACCGATTCCCATCAATTTGCTCTCCTATGCGCCATTTTTGGGATTCTTTGGATTCAACTTTTATTCTTGGTTGACGGCTTTGGATTCTCCCGATTTCATGAATGGACTTCCGTTGAGTGTCCCCCAACTGATTCGAGCAAAGGTCGTCGTGTACTTCCTAGCGACGTCGTGGATTTCGTTGATTTTCCTCGTTATCATGGCTTGGCGTCTTGATGAATGGGGCGCTTTGCCGATTGGAATCATCATCATGTTTGCAAATTCGATCTACATCGTTGCCTTGACGGCATTTTTGATGGGATTGCGTCCGAACAAAGCCATTTTTGACGGGGCAATCATGACGAAATTCTGGATTGGAACCGTTTTCCCTCTCTTGATGCTCTTTCTCCTTTCGTTCACACAGGGAGATACGGAGTTCTACCAGAATTGGTTCTCACAGGTTCGAGAGAACGGTCTCGATGCTGAATCGGTCACGTTTGATAGCGAACAAATGCAGCAAGGTTTCTGGGGCATGCTTGGCGTTTCGCTTGCTCTTATCGGAGCGAGTGGATTGCTGTGGAAGTTGATGGATCGACGTTGGGGCAAATCACCCTTTGACAACTAACAACATTGATGAGTCCTCGCCTCAGCGTTTCAAGCATGAGTCGAGTCTTGGCCGTCTGTGGTATGCCCGGCTCGGGCAAAGGTGAGTTTGCTCAAATCTTTATTGAAGCAGGCGTCCCTGTTCGTTCCATGGGTGATATGGTTCGTGAAGAAGTTGCACGACGAGGCCTGGAAGTTGTCCCTGAAGTTTTTGGACAAGTTGCGTCGGATCTACGCCGAGAATTCGGTGAAGACGTTCTTGCGGTTCGTCTCACGGAAGCCGTGGATGAATTGTTGCAAACCCATCCACTCGTCCTCATTGACGGACTTCGTGGTACCGCAGAGTATGCCGTATTCAAATCAACATGGGGCGATCGCTTTCAATCGGTTGCCATCCATACAAACAAAGACATACGATTCGCTCGAATGATGGCCCGAGGTCGAAGTGAAGACGGTGGAACATCAACGTTCGAGGCCCGTGATGAGCGGGAAAAAGGATGGGGTTTGGTAGACCTCATCGACTCAGCCGACGTTCTCGTGGAGAACAACGACGATTTGGTTCAATTTCAGAATCAAATTCGAACATGGCTGGTCACGCTTGTCTAAGCCTCTTGGCCTCGTTTGGCAACCAAAGGTTATAGTCGGGCGCAACCTGTGAAGGAACGTCTCGGCGGTGATTTGTTATGGCTAGGAAAAAAGGTGGGGGCGGACGAGGTCGACAAAGAGCGCAACAGCGCGCACAGTACGATGAACTCGACAAGTACCCTGTCATGCCGCCTCATGCGTTTGCGCGCATCGTTCGCGACAAGCGAACACTCAACATTATTTACCAAATCATTGAGCCTCCAATGACCAAGAAAGAACAAGAGCAACGTGAAGAGATCATGGACATCTTCATCCGCTCGCTCACGGCAAACATCGAAGAGATCGATGGCAACCCAGAAGCCTATCTTCGTACAGCAATGGACAAGGTCATCAAATCCTATGGTATGAAAATCACCAAGAAATCCAAATCCAAGTTGTTTTACTACATTCGACGAGACCTCATTGGGTATGGGCAAATGGACGTTCTCATGAACGATGCCAACGTTGAGGATATTTCTCTTGACGGCACTGGTGTCCCAATTTTCGCTTACCATCGAAAATTCGAATCGGTTGAAACCACCTGTGTTTGGAATACGGATGAAGAACTTGAATCCTATGTTATCAAATTGGCACAACGCTGTGGTAAGCACATTTCCGTTGCCGATCCATTGCTTGACGCAACGCTGATGGACGGTTCACGTATCGT
>CAXQWT010000111.1:0-17686 GCA_964227855.1 Salipiger bermudensis
AAAAGCACTCACCACACTTCTCTATGGTGACATCGAAGCAGAAGAGTGCTGCCGACGGATGGTTCTCTTAGGATAGGGCAGATTTCCTCATATGGAGGGATGGTATCCTCCAATCATGGCAGATGACAACTCCTCTGATTTGACCGATTTTGAAGCGGGCCTGCTCGAGTGGTTGTGTGAAAATAACTTCCATGTCGAACCTTGGTCGACACAAAAGGCTGCAAAACAATTCTACGTCGAAGAGGAAGCAATTTACGAAGCTGTTGCTGCATTGACTCGAAAAGTTCCACAGCGAATTCAAGTGTTCTACAAGAACGGTGCATTGCACATCGCTGCGGATTGAACTTCACTCTGTTGATTGTTTCCTTTCTCTCAACTTCATGAGGAAGGAGAACCACTTCGGTTTACGCACATCACCTTCATCGGTGACGAACGATCGCAACATCAGCGACAACAAATCGATGACGATGACAACGATGAAAATCAGAATCAACAACGCTAGAACCTTATCATATTGAAGAAGTTTGAGATACGTATTGATGTAAAAGCCAATACCACCTGCTCCAACGATTCCAATCACAGTCCCATGCCGGACATTGTATTCGAACATGAACATCAATTGACTTAGGAGATGATTCCCTGTTTCGGGTATAACGACCGACGTAAAGATGACTGGGTGAGAAAGGCCCATTGCTTTGCTGACCTCGAGCGAATCGCTTGGCATGCCTTCATACGTTTCATATTGCAATTTCCCAAGGTAGCCAATCGTATAGAACGTCATCGCAAGAACACCAGCAAGGGGCCCAAATCCGATCACAATGACGAAAATAATTGCCCAGATGAGAGACGGTAGACTTCTCGTTGCTGAGAGAAGTGTGCGGAATGGGAAAGCAATGCGCATTGGCATGAGATTCTTGGCTGCAAACGACGAAAGACAAAGGGCGCCGATAAACCCGAGAATGGTCGCAACAAATGCGATTTTGATCGTCTCAATCATCCCAATGTAACCAACAGAACAAAAGAATTCGATGTTGTTTTCACAAACGGGATAGGATTGAGCCTCCAATACTGACCAATTCGGAGGCCACATGCTTTCTTGAATGAAAACAGTTAGATTTTCCATGCCTCCACTGAGTCGCCCCCAGTCGTCAACCAAATCGTTGAGAATGATGAATGCAGTCAGCAAGAGCGCTCCAATGGCAAAAAGGAATCCTCTCCTCATTCCTCTTCCTCCAACTTTTTACGCCACTCGTCTATGGTCAAATCGATAAGTTGTTGATTTTCGATCAACCAAATACGAGTTGCAATCATCTCAACATTTTCTTCATGGTGCTCAACCATAATCAAGGAATTACCAGCATCGGTGAGCGTCTTGACAGCAGCAAGAACAACGTCAACCGTGTTATGATCCAATTCACTCAAGAATTCATCCGCCAACAACAATTTCGGTTGTTGAGCCAAAGCACGTGCGGTCGCAACTCGACGAAGTTGGCCACCTGACAACCGACGAATGGGTTCGCTTATCTTTTCTTTTAGCCCCATAGCTGAAATCGCTGTTTTGACCCGACTTGCACGTTCCTCTCTGTTTCCTTTGAACCAGGGTAAGCTTGCCCTTGCACCCAGATTCACGTTGTGGTAGACGCTTGCGTGTCGCACCAAACCGAGTCGTTGTGGTATGTATCCCAGACCGCCGTGTTCCGGCAATTGAAGTTGAACGGACCCTTGACGGGGTTGAATCAATCCTGCAATTGTTCGAATCAAGGTTGTTTTTCCGATTCCTGATGGGCCAAGAACGGCTATAATCTCACCTGAATGAACTTCAAGAGAGAGGTTCTGAACCAAATCCTCGTTGAATCCAACATTCAAGTCGGACAGTTTCAACATTGGTTCAACCATGTTCTCAACTCCGTTCAGGAAGAAATCTCGTATTTGGTGTCGAAGTACGTTGAAATTCCTGGGATTGCCTCAATCAGCGACCCGTAGATTCCAAGATGTGCTTCTGTATCGGTTTCAATCAATCCACCCGTATTGAGAATACTCAAAAGAATGCTATCACCGCATTGTGAAGGAGTGATGTCCTCATTCACCGTGTTATCAACCAGATTAACACACCCGGTGACAATCGCATCGCCCATGATGCCGTCTTCAAGGTACTCTTCATCATTAAGAGAGAGAAGTGCTTCAAGAATGAGTGCCTTCTTCTCTTCACTGAGGGTTTCAGGGTTGAACATTACTGGGTGGGATGGGGCTTGTCCATACGATGGCAAGAGGATGTATTCGTCCAGACCAAGGCACCAGTCTTCATTCATATCTGGATCATCCAACCCACAATACGTTGCAACAGATGAATCCTTAACGAACGCAACGTCGCCAGTCCCATCTGACAAGCAGTGAAGGGCACCGCCATAGGATGAATATGGCGTTCCAGAATCAGGAATGCTTGCGTCTTCGCTGAAGTACGAATAGATGGTTGACCTGAGTGATTCAATATCGTCCTCAGGACCAACCAGTGGTGCATAACCCTCTGAGATGAGATAACCCATTGGTAGCAACATTCCAGCCGATTTGAGCCATCCGGTATGGCAAGAAGTTTTTCCTTGCAACACAGCAAATGGATCGGTTGAAGCATTGTCATCGAGATACGCCTGTGCGGCTTCAGAACCGTTCAACACGACTGCATGTGCGTTGTAATAAGAACGGCCATCGGATTTCGTATCGGCAGCAAGAACCTCCAATCCATATTGCTGCCAACCCATCCACGCCGCTCCTGCATCCATGAAAGCGATATCAGCATGCCCAAATCGCAATGCTTCAATGATGGAACCTTCCGATGAAACTGGATAAATCTCAACTTCAAGCCCTGTCTCCTTGCTCATGTATTCTGCAAAAAGTTGTGGATTTGCATCCGCATTTGTATAATCATCCTTTACTTCAAATGCAATCTTGAGTACATCTGAGCCTGAGGCTTTATCGTTCTCTCCAAGACATCCAGCAATGGATCCAAGGACAATCAATAGGGCTAGTAGTATTGGTTTTTTTGTCGCGTTCTGCATCGTAGCTCTTCCGTTTTCGGCTGCCCTAAAAATAGGAAGTATATAATTTTAGGGAACCCTAAAACTACCCTTCAATCCAGGCGTTGACGAGCGATTCAGAGTACGGATCGGAGGTTAGACCGTCATGGAAAAAAGGTCGCACAATAACAACCAATTCTACCGTCCCACCCCAGTTGGATTGTCCTGTAACAACAACTTCTCCGACTTTCGTCCCCTCAGGGTCAGTTCCGGATGTTGTGAAACAATCATACACCCAGACATTGAGTTCAACATTGCCTGATTCTGGACGGAATGTATGGGATTGGGCTTCTCCTTTCTGATCGAGACGAAATGCATCACTGTCGATTCGAATAGGAATACGTTCATCCACCAAATCAATCGCTTGGCGCATTCTTGACTCCTGCAGACCGAGCAGTGAAGAAATCCAAATCGAGGATTCAACCTGAAGAAGCGGATTGTGTTGATGTGGCGTCCGAAGAACAAGACTCTGAACAACTTCGAAGTTTGTTGGGTCCGACGGTTCCACAAACACCCACGTGTACTGTTCGCTGCTTGGCCATGCAGGTGCGTAGGGGTTCTCTGTTGCGAACGGTTCACCCCATTCCTCGGGCGCACGTGGCATATCAGTAGGCATAAGCCCGGAGGCTCCAAGCATGAGTAAAACCAACATACCTGCCAACAATCGGCGGTTTCGATACTCAGCCCAATCCAATCGCCCCGCAGGACTAACAAAGGAGAGTGCCACAAAGACCGGAAGAACCACGAATGCTCCGTAAGGAACGATGAGCAAAAGAATCAGGCCCGCATAAGCGAACATTGTCGTTTTGTCACCTAGGAAGGATGTGAAATGGGGCGACTCCTCTTTTCCAGCAATCCTCAGGATTCCGTATGCGAGCGGGATCGATGCGAGAATAAGAAGAAAGCCAATCGCATCGAAAGCCATCCCCATACCTGCTCATTGACAATCAACCAACATATGCGTTTGGGAATCGATTACTAAAAACAAAGCATTTGAGGCATGTGCCTTCTAAGCCGTAGCATGGGGGGAGACATTGCCATGCAGTTCACCTCCATCGGTTATCGTCACCAAGTTTCAAATCCAACCTGGTTTAATCCACTCAAGAAACGAAAGGGAGCGGGCATTTCACATGTTGATTTGTCCATTTCAAAGGGTGATATCATCGGATTGGTCGGAACGAACGGTGCAGGCAAGACTACGCTTCTGAGAATGATCAGTGGCATTCTGCCCCTCCAAGAAGGACAAGTTACCAAAGACGATAGTGTCCTTGAGAGTGATGCACTACGTTCAATGGTTGGATTTATGCCAGAACAAGTACGTTGGTCAGGTCAACAAACCATCCGTCAAACCATGACCGAATTTGCTCATATGCGGGGCTGTTCCATTCAATCCGCAATCGATGTTCTCACTGTTGTCGGATTAAAGAATCGCATGGATTCAACACTCGATTCATTGAGTCAAGGCATGAGGCAGAGGCTTTCCTTGGGAGTAGCACTGCTCGGAACGCCAAGTGTACTCGTTCTGGATGAGCCTTTCAATGGGATGGATCCTGTTGCTATCGATGCGTTCAAGCGTCTGCTTCGATCTTTAGCGATGAAAGGAATTTCGATTATCATCTCGAGCCATCATCTTGCAGAACTTGATCATCTTGTTGACACCATCGCACTGCTTCATCGGGGCCAATTACTCGCTCATGCCACAACTGATTCTCTTCAGTCAAGCCTCGGTTTTGAACAGATGACTGAGATTATTGTCGACAAACGAATCAAGGAATCAATGTTGGACTCAATGAATGTTCTGGAATACGTTGAGACGGAAGAACAACATCGCTACGTCATTGAGTCTGCGCACCACGATCTGCTCGAGACTCTCATCTCAAACAAGTACCAAATCATCACCTGGAGAGTGGTTCCTCCGACCCTCATCGAATTGCTGTGTGCAGCAACTGGGATGGACAGAGAATCGATTGGAATGAATGTCGAACAAAGCAGTATGATTCCATTGCGAACCTTGGGTGGTGAGGAAGAATGACCCCCTCCAAACGAATGTGGCATCTCACGTTCGCGCTAGGCAAGCGACGTTTATTCTCAACAAGGATGCTGATTATGCTCCCAATTCTCCTTTTATTTCTTCCAGGAATGGCGTGGGGTTTCTCTGACCCAAACATACAGCTTCCCGCCGAACAAATTCCCATGAATGGAACGGAAGTCATGTTCCTTGCAAGCATTGGAATTGTATTCGCAGGTACCATGGCAGCAGTACTGATTGCCCATGATGGGATTAGCCGTGACCGAGCGAGTGGTGTTCTAGAAATTCGATTGTCTCAACCAATGCCTCGTTGGCGACAAGGCCTCGTATTGATTCTCGGCCATTGGAGTAGTATCGCTCTTCCAGTCGCACTTCTGCTTGTTGTTTCGATGATTCTGGTTGGCTATCGAAGCGACATGTGGATTCCAATGAATGATGCCATCATCTACATTATCGCCTCGATGTTGGTTTTGCTGTGGTACACTGTCTTTGCTTTGCTCGCTTCAAGTATTGCTAAGGAACAGGGCTCAGCAATCGCCTTTTCGATCGGTTTGTGGTTCTTGTTTACCTTGCTCTGGGTTCTGTTCACGACCCTTCTTGCTGCGCTCAACGGTGTTGCAGTGGGCGATACGCAAGACCAAGGATATCTTGTCTTCGAGGGTCGTTTGGACTTGCTTTCCCCAAACGGGGTTTATCATCACCTTCTCGAAACAAGGTTGGACGGTGTTGACCGCGGCGTATCTGCTCTCGCCGCTTATGTTGCTGCAGTCTTGTGGACAGTTGTTCCCCTGTACTTTTTCCAGCGTAGGCTTAATCGGCTCGTTCCTTGATAGTTCTTAACCAAGCATTGATGAACGGTGTCGGTGTCGTCGAACCATGATACCCGTCCTCATCATGATGCTCTTGGCCCTTGTGAGTCCGTCAATCGAAATGTCCGCTTTGGACGAAAATGAAGCCGTAAACAGCACATCTGGACGCCAAGGTAGTCTTGATGTCGATTGCAGTGGTTACACCTTTGAAGACCTCTTCGAATACGATTTCGCTCTCTTTACTCTCGATATCAACGATGATTGGGCAACCGGTGCCATGGATGCTAGAGCATGGGTCAACGGAAGCAAGTCGGCTGTTGTTCGAGACAACTTGGACGGACTGTTTGATGGAGTACCAGGCGGCAATGACGATTGGATTTCAACCGACGAAAGAGAAGCTGTCCGCTCAATTGGGCCAAAGTGCATCGCTGACATGGAGACTCGACTCGGCATTCGTGAAGGCCTTGCACACCGAGGAAACGTGGATTGGAACGATCTTGAATTCGTCGAAGATGGAATCGCACTTGATGAAGTCAACCTCGTACCGACAGGTCACGAACAAGAGCGTTCGTGCAGCAGCCCGCTCTCAGATGCAGGATGCAAGGAGGTTCCGGTAACCGTTACAGACGACCTCGAGATTCACCTTCTTATTGCAGAAAACCAAAACAACAACGTGCGCTTCGATCAGCTTCCAAACCAGGGAAGTTCAAACTTCACCTTAGCGATGAACGTTACCAACATCACCGATGCACAGTTGGTTATGACCTTCCCGGTTGAACAGGGCCTGCGTGTAGCTGACATGGGCTTTTACGATGATGGTGTACTCAACGAAAATCTTCAGGCTCCAGAGAGCGAGTTCCTACCAGATGGGCGTTTGCGTATTGTCGCAAACGTCGACTATCCAATTGGCTCCTATCCAATGATTCGGAATTTATTTGTGGACTTCACCACAATGGCTCCGTTTACCAATGACGATCCAATCTGGAGCGCTACTGCACCAGCAGACGGTACCATCATTCCTGTTGGAACAACCAACGGCGAAATGCTTGCTACTGAGGATGCAGGAATGTGGGTCATTGACGAGAGTGGTTGGAGTTTGCAGTGTGATTTCACGGACTCTGGCTGGGACGTCCGAATGGACGAGAACGCGGGACTCTACGTCACAGCGAACGGCGCATCAGCAGTTGGCCAATGTGCTGGTGTCGATGCGTTTGGTGCAGAAACTGCTGAACATCGAAATTACACATTTGGAATGGTCATGGATGCAACGGCTGCGCTTTCAAGCAACGGCGACAGCATTGAATTCACACCAACATCCACCGCCATTGTCTCGAGTTTGACGGTCATGGCGCATGCTCACCAAACCGGAGTAATGGGTCCTGATGCGACAGCCGTTGCTGATTCTTCTGGAGTCATGATGGAGCTGTCCATGTCTGGACTCGCTCCCGGCGATGTCATGATCATGGGTACTGCAACAGCCAACGGTATGCTTGACTACCACTTCTTGCTTGACTTAGGAATCGAGAAGATGAACAAACCTCCAACCATCACCATCGATACAAACCTCCAAGGGCAAGAAGCAGAATGGGAACTAGATGGACTGAAATTCACACTCAATGGGAACGTCATTGACCCTGATGGCCAAGATGTCACCATGACCTTGAGTATCTGTAACGGCCAGACTTCAAACTTTAACCGAGACAATCTTGCTTGGGAAATACAAGTTTCCATCGCAAATTGCATCCAAAACAATGTTGAGTCACCATACAATGTCGTCATCGTCGCAACGGATGCATCGGGTGCTACTGCAACCCTAACCATCGATGTCGTCGATCCAAATGCAGGAGGAAGCGACACCACTGGAGTAGGTACAACGGACAGTGAAGAATCAAGTGGAGGAATTCTTCCTGCACCTGGGCTCTTCGCTACCCTCATCGTTGGACTTGTTGCAGCAGGATGGGTTTCTTCACGCCGAAATTGACCAACAGACTCAAACGCAGTTGGCAAGCACGTAGAGTTGAGGGGCATGTTTCGAGGCACAGTCGACCGTCCAAGTCACGAGGGTGGCCTGCTTGTTGCATTCAACGGCTCTTCGCCGTCTCTTGGAGCGATTATTGTTCGTGAGGAAGACGGCCATTACATCGGCAAGGTCGACGCTGTCATAGGTTCAACAGAGGCTCCTTTAGCACACGTTGCGCACCTTGACAGAAATCAAGACAATGACGCATTCCTCGGAGCTACGGTAACCATCAGAGCCAAAAAAGAACGAGAAGAACGACCTCGTCGAGAACAACGCAATGAACAGCGTAACGAACGTTCGTTTGACCGCCGGGATAATCGAAGAGGAAATGATTCTCAGAAAAGCGATTGGATTTGTGCCTCTTGCGAAAACGTCAATTTCGCTTGGAGAACGGAATGCAACAGCTGCGGAAAGGGCAAAGATGGCAATGTGAAAGGATACAAGTCATCCTTCAGAGATAACGATCGTTCCAACGATCGTCGAGACCGTTCAAGACAAGAAAACCATGGACGGAATGATTGGGAGTGCCCTTCTTGTAACAATATCAACTTCTCCTTCCGAACGGAATGCAATCAATGTGGCAAACCAAAAGCAGGAGGCGGGGGTCGTCAAGGACAATCTCGTGGAGGATTTTCAAATCGCAGTCAACGAGGCGGACGTGATTCTGATCGACGTGGAGGGGATCGTGATGGTCGCCGAAGTTTCGGTGGAAATCGTGGAGGACGTGATTCCGATCGCCGCGGAGGGGACCGTGATGGTCGCCGAAGTTTCGGTGGAAATCGTGGAGGACGTGACTCCGATCGCCGAGGCGGACGAGATTCTGATCGCCGCACAGGAAGTCGGGATGGAGGTCGAAACTTCGGTGGGAACCGAGGCGGACGTGATTCAGATCGACGTGGAGGAAGCCGAGATGGTGGTCGAACCTTTGGTGGAAACCGAGGTGACCGAAACGAACCACGAGATTCTGGACGGGGTCGTGACGATGAACGTCCAAACGAACGCTATCGAAAAGCGCGTGGAAAGCGCCCAGGTCATGCTCACAATAGAGGACCTCAACCCATTCGTCCTCGACGCTATCAAGGTAGAGATCGAGACGATTGAGGTGAACCCACGTGACGGCAGAAGCACATTACTTGGATGCTCTGGAAGCACTCGAATCAGATGACCGTGAACAGGCCCTCGAGCACGCTCGAAAGGCCGTCAAACTTGACGCTGAGCATGCTGATGCTTGGAGAGTTATTTCCGATGCGAGCCTCCCTGGGCTTCGAAAACAGCCAAGCCTAAAGCAAGCGGCTTCTTCACTTTCTGCTGCTAAGAAGGTCGTTGCTCTGCAACCAGACGATTTGGCAATGTGGGTCCGTGGAGGTCGATTACTCTCAGATGAACTTGGCTTGTACATGGATGCGCTCCAATGGTGGCAAGATGCTCGACATCAAGCACCTGAAGAAGTCACACCGATCGTTGAACAAGCCGCAATCCTCGCTGATATGGGGCTTTACGGAGAAGCGAGTGAGCGTCTTCAATCAATTTTTGATGAGAATATGGATCTCGCTACAACACAATATGCTCGCGTGGCCCGACTTCACCAAATGTGCCAGTTAGCAAGCGACCAACCATCCTCTGAGCATTTCAAGCCATGGGAAAAGCATCACGATGGTTGGGAAGCCATCAGAATGCGAATGAGTAAACCTCCGATTAGTGAATCGAAAATCTTCCTACTTATTACGACGCCAATCCTCATGTTGGAAGTTATCATGGCACCCCAAATCTTTGGATCTGGCTTTGGGGGATTCTGTTTAACCTCTTTGCTCATCCTGACAACTGTCATCTTCGGAATGCGAATTTCACGACGATGGTTCCAGAGACTCAACAGGCCTGCTTTCAATCTCTTGAGAGCTATGGACTTTGAGACAGCGACGGGTTATGTCGTCATACCTGAAGAGATTCGCCTTTCCAAACTGTTCATGTTTATCCTCAGTCGTCGACCACCTGCTTTCCAGGAACGAATGTTGAAGATTGTTGATTCGAAAGAGACGTTCAAGGGTGATTGGAAGCCAGACCTGCCTGATTTCTCATCACACATCACTGAGGATGCGCCTTTCTGGGACGAAGAGCAAGATGAGGAACTTACTTCATTTGAAGAAGAATGACGTGTTCAAGTCCCAGCAGTGTAATCGTCCTTGTATTCGATTTGTTCATCGGTCAGTGTGTCGATTGATACACCGATCGTTTCGAGTTTTGTTGTAGCGAGATTTTGGTCCTGTTCAAGCGTGATGTCATAGACGAGGTTGTCCATCTCTTTCGCCTCAGCAGCAAGTCGGCAGAGCGAGAGGAATTGATTCGCAAAGGACATGTCCATGACTTCCGACGGATGCCCTTCAGCCGCAGCAAGATTGACGAGACGTCCTCTCGCAAGGAGGTGAATTCTGTTTCCATTACCAAGGGTAAATTCCTCATTGTCCTTTCGAATCGTTCGAACTGAGGTCGAGATTTGTTCAAGTGCAACGACATCAATTTCACAGTCGTAATGTCCCGTATTTGAGACGATGGCTCCATCTTTCATGCTTGCGAAATGACGTTCAACGATGATGTCTTTCATACCTGTAGCAGTACAGAAGAGATCTCCAAGGCAAGCTGCCTCGTCCATGGTCATCACCTTGTAGCCATCCATAATCGCTCGGAGAGCCGCAAGAGGATCTACTTCAGTTACAATGACGTTCGCTCCGAGTCCTCGTGCACGCATGGCAACACCCCTTCCACAGTGACCATACCCCGCAACGACCATTGTTTTTCCAGCGATAAGGACCGAGGTTGCTCTCAAGATTCCGTCAAGAGTTGATTGACCTGTTCCGTATACGTTGTCAAAATCCCACTTGGTAACTGCGTCATTCACGGCAATAACCGGGTACTTGAGGTCACCAGCAGCAGCCATAGCTCGAAGCCGATGGACACCTGTAGTGGTCTCTTCCGTACCACCGAGGACGCCTTCTGCGTATTCTGAACGATCTCCATGGACTCGAACAATAAGATCGGCCCCGTCATCGAGCGTAAGGGTTGGCTTGAACTCGAGAGTCTTATCGATGCACCAATAGAAATCATCCACGCTTTGGCCATGCCAAGCATAAACGGAGTAACCTTCTCGAGCAAGCCAGGCAGCGACATCGTCTTGTGTTGACAAAGGGTTGCAACCAGACCATGAAAGTTCAGCTCCTGCTGCTGCAATGGTCTCGACCAACACAGCAGTCTCCTTCGTCACGTGAAGACAGCCAGCAACGCGCATTCCAGCGAGTGGTTTTGTGCGTTCGGCTTCTTCCCTTAACGCAGCAAGAACCGGCATTCTTGAACGAGCCCAATCGACTCTCAGCGATCCTTCTTCTGCGAGTCCAATGTCTCGAACGGCATAGCCGTCACCGGTATCCAAACCTTCCATACCCTTTGCGAGCACTCTGGGTTTTTCAACCCATCTTCAAGCCCATGAGGGCTTGAGACAACTATTGTTGCTGCTGTTGAGCCTGTGCTGCATACTGCTGTGCGTATTGAGCAGCTGTCGCTTCATCGTAACCTTGGGCAACAAATTGCTGGTAATACTGGTTGTAGTATTGCGTGAACAAGTCATTGCTTGCGGCAGCGGCTGCAGGTTGTGCAGCGGCAGGAGTCGCGGCAGCAGCCTGCCCAACGTATTGAGCAGCATATGCCCGAGCCGTTTCTTCAGGATATCCTTGAGCGATCAACTGTTGGACATACTGTTCAGTCATGTCCATTTCTTGACCATAACCTGCAGCAGCAGCACTCAGGTTGTCGACCTTGTCGCCGCTTCCACCACGGAGGAAGAATGCTGAAACTAGCAAGAGAACGAGTACTGTAGCAATGATTCCGATGATCAGCATCAAATTGCTGTCATCGCCATCTTCGCCACCTTGGTTATCGGTGCTTGGCTCTGACCAAGTTCCGGTGTCAGGGTCGTACTCCCATGCTCCAATCCAGTCACACTCAGACGTGGTTGCGTTCCAAGCGAACTCACCACCAGCGGCGAGTGCACTCTCGTTAGCGAGAATACCGCGACACTGCTTGAGATTGATAAGAACCATCTTCGTGAGGTCATCAGACCAACGCTCATCGTCACCTTCGTACACTCGAACCCAAATTTCGACAACTTCACTGGTGTTGCTGTAGAACTCATCGATGTTCAAGGTCAATTCGAAAGTGTCGGAGTCTGCAAGAGCATCGCTACGATCGAACTTGCTGTCCGTAATGAGATTGTACTTCTCAATGGCTGAAGCGGAGAAGTCTTCTCGAGAGAAGGCTGCTTCAACAAAGACTTCACCGGTCTCTGAACCAGAGATGATGGTTCCAGTGATGGTGTATGTTGACTCACTAACACCGACCGATGTGTTCTCGAAATCGTTGTACTGGACAACAGGGATTTCATCACCATAACCTTCAGGAACGACAACGAAGTACATTCGGTATTTGTCTGAGAACTTGCCAGAAGCGTCGTAAACACGAAGTTCCATTCGAATCTGGGATTCTGCTGTTCCGGAATCATCGACCGTTACATTCTGGAATTTGTAGGAGAAGAGCCCGTTGCTTGCAGCAGATTCTTCGAACGTGTGTCCTTCGAGGTTGAACGAAGTATCGCCGTACGGAGCGTCAAAGAAGACCTTCCATTCGTAGGTAACAATTCCATTGCTTCCATCGATAGCATCAGCGTCAGAGGAGGCGCTCGCATCGAAGTGAAGAACAAGTTCGCCCGCTTCGGTGAGGATCACTCGGTTAACATCCCACTCAGTGTTGGAGACAGTCTTTGTGCCGATGTATTCGATGTTGTCTGTGTACTCTGGACGCATGTCAATGCTCATGTTCGCTTCTGGTGCGAACGCATCAGCAAGTACGTCGTTGGTTTCGACATTAACAGTGATGATACGTGCGTGTCCTGCGTCATCGTGGAGAAGCAGTGTTACGCTCCATGTAGCACCTTGGAGACATCCTGTTGCAGAGGACAGGTCGGTCTTACAGAAGGTAGCTGAAGGGGATGCTTCGGAAATGTGGTCTGTTCCGCTAGCCATTGTTTGGCCCATCCAATCGGTAGGTCCGTCAAGGATCCAATCCGCTGTCAGGGTAGCAGTTGTTGCGGATGTGTAGCCGAAGTTGACCGTTGCATCGCTCTTCATGTAGTGCGTAGCATATCCACCGGTTGATGGATCGATTCCAGGCATTTCTCCATCGATAGTGAGACCTAGGTCTTGGCCCATTGCACCAAATCCTTCAGGATAAGGCGTCACAGAGTAGGACAACATGTTTCCGAGCAGTGGGAAAGTTGTGCTGTCTGCACGGGAAGAGTAGGTGGCTACGTCGATGGTTGAAACAATCATTCCGCCTTGGTAATAACTGCAAGTGCCCATGATGACATCCTTACTGTTTGAACTGGTTCGCAACAAACTCTGGAAGTATCCGCCATCTTCCATGTATCCATTACAGACACCTGGAACATTTTGCGTGCTGACAGAGTTCGTGTTGAGAACGGCCGTTGCAACTGTTCCATCGCCCTCAAAGCCTTGGAAGGCTGTGGTAGAAACGTCACCCATGATTGGGTGGAATGGATCTGCAATGTCGAGTCCTGTGTAGAGAATCTTTGTCTCTGGTGTGTTTCGGCTTTGGACATCCATTCCGAACGGTAGACGACCATTCAATCCTACATCGAGACCATAAATTTGGCTTCCTTGAGGACCAAGGTGGGCCTGAACGGTACCTCCTGCAGACATGAATGACTCGAGCGTTTGTCGGTTGGCTGTGGAACCAAGCTTCTGGTAGTAACCTCGGCCACCACTCTCAACATCCTTTGCAGCAATGTCTTCTTGCCATGGCAAGAGAATCTTGTCGTAGTGCGTCATCCATCCGGAATCAAGGTACGTCGTCCAGTCGTTGATGGCGAATTGTGTGTAACTCATGCCCAACAGCTGCAAATCCTGCTTGATGGTAGATGTTCGAGCAGTCGAATCGCTGAGGATAGCGACGTCGATTTGATCGGCAAAGGTTGCGTGGAAGTATCGTACGTTACCACTTGGGTTGCCGTTTGCAAGTTCTGCGTAGAAACTGATGTTGTATGTATGCCCGTCCATCCAACTGTTGTAAGCAGGGAAGGTCAAGTCGATTCGCTCATTGGATGCAAGTGTTGTTGTTGTTGGAGCGGATGATGCTTGATGGACTTGAGTTCCATCGGTTTCATCGAAGACTGTCATGTAGAACATGTAGTCTCCTGCCAAGACACCGTTTGTTGCCTTGAGGTCCCAGTTGTGTGTTAAACTTCCATCAATTGGTAGAACGCACGCATAGACTCCGTCATCCAGACAAGCAAGTGTGCTTGGTTTTCCAAGTGTAATATCGACCGATTCAACGTTGAAGATTACTTGCTCAATGTTGTTGGAAGTACTCAACTCGTTATCACCAGACCATGGAACACCAATGGTGGTGTTGTCGAAGATGGTCTCAGCACGAATCATGTAAACGCCAGAGAAGAACTCATGGTTTGCGATTGTTGTTGTTGCAACATCCTCTGCATCGACGTTGGTTCGTGAAACAGTGTACGATGCATCTTCGTAGAACGTGAATTCTTGAAGTGTAATGTTGTTGAACGCAACTCCCTTGAAACCGTCGTTGATTCCATTGCGTCCGTCACCATCGCTTTGGAACTCGAAGTTGATGTCAACGCTTGAACCTGCGAGTGAGATACATTCACGGAACCACTGCAAACTGTCTGCAGCTGTGTTGTTGAGAACGTACAAGTGGGTCAAATCGATGCTACGGCTCAGGACAAGATCGTCCGTGTTGAAGAAGACGTTGTAGTTGCCACCTGAGCCGTCTGTACTAGCAGAATCACCAATGAAGGAGATTTCAGCCTGGTTGATCGACTCGCTTGAGTTAACGAATCCGTCACTGTTGTCGTCGTTACGGCAGGTTCCATCCTCGTCGTAGTCGTTCCATTGTCCAAGGAGGACAGCGGAATAGGAGTCGGTACCCTTGGTAAAGTCAACATTGATGGAAGCATAATCGTTGACATCAACAATAGAGGACCCATCGACATCGATGCCGTAGAAGGTGTCTGCATAGTACTCGAAGTTGAGTGAGACGAAGTCACCGGACATGCTGGTCAAATCAACACCAGGGATAGTGAGTGTTTCGTTCTCCCAAAGGTCGCCGTATCCTTGGGTTGCGGTGTCACAAGGATGACCAAACCAATAGGCATTGTTGTTGAAGATGAGATCGTTGCATGTAGCCTCATTGTAGATGGCTCCTTGTGGGTTGCCGTCATCACTGTAGACGTATCCGTTGGCGCCACCCTCAAAGGATTCCTTGCAGATGACCGCAGGGGCGCTGCAAAGAACATCGGATGGAGTTGCGGAGAAGACAGTTGCCTTGATGTCATAGTCAACCATGGTGTTACCCCAGTTGTTTGTGGTGACATCAATGTCGAACATTCCTTCAGCGTAAAGACCACCGGGGTTGAAGTAATCAATTCCTTCAACAGCCGGATCGTAGAGGTTGAACGGTTGGATGTAACCAACAATCTCATCGTTCACGCTCTGTTCATCCCATGCATGGTTGCTCAGCGTTGCCGAAATTCGGTAAATGGTGTCGTTGAGGAGGTTCGCTGTAATGGAAGCTGTTTCTTCTTCGCCAGGGCCCAAGTTGGTTAGTGTCAGAGGTTGTTGCAGTGTTTGTGGGTTCGGGAAATACTCGGTATCCTGCTTGTAGATGGTGATGTTATCGATTGCATATCCGTCACGTCCGGACCATCGAGACTCGTTGTCGTCAGCAATTGAGCCCTCGAAACCTGCACGCAGGCGGAATCGAATGTCAACGGTTTCGCCAGCCCATGGGGAAAGATCGAATTCGCCAACGCCTTCTTGAGTGAAGTTACTCCAACCGTAGTATGTTCCAGAACTGAAGACACCGTAGTAGTAACGTCCTTCAGCCACACCGCCGTAGCCGTTGATCTTGAAGGCCCGGTCGTTGTCATATCCACCCCAAATCGAGGATCCTGAGAGACACTCTCCTGCTACCTGAGCGGAGGTTGGACAGGCGATGGTCGACCATCCGGTCTCTTCTGAACCTACTTCGACCATTGCTACATCATCCCAAAGTTCGCCAATCAGCCATTGTCCGGTGGTTGCATCGATGGAACCAAGGGCACCGTAGCCGAGATGACGGAACAATTCGACGCTGAGGAAGGCTCGGTCTGAACCAGTCAAATCAACGTCTTCGAGAGTAAGAGCATCGTCCCAGTGACGGCCGTATCCAGACCACTGGTCGCCACTGCTGTTGGTCTTGTATTCACCAGCCCACATGAAGTCGGTTGGGTTTTGATAGTTTGCAGAGACGTTTGGTGCGTTGTTTCCATCGCTACCACCTACAGAGTTATTGGTCTCAAGAATCCAGTTTGAGGATTGGTCGATGTACTCATTGAACGCCCACGTACAACCGCCGCCACATCCTGTGGTATCAGCGGGTGTATCGAAATCGTGGCTAAAGACAGTGGTGTTGGAGGAATTTGCTTCGTCAACGACCTTGAGAACGACGTCAAGATTTGCATTTTGAGTTAGTGTGTCCATTCCAGTGTTGGTAATGGTGACGTTGATGTCCCGTGATCCTTCACCGACGATGCCGAAGAAGCGGTCTACTGGGTTGATTTCAATACCAGTGACAGCGATGTCCTTGCTGTCCATTTCGACCACGGTAACATAGTCATACTGACCATCCCATCCGAGGTTGTCAACCCAGCTTCCGAAGTTGTATGAGGTGTGTCCTACAACAATGTCAGGAGCAGAGGTTGAAGCACCAGCGAGTTGCCCGACGACAGCGATGTTCGGTCGGCGACCTGCCTCGTAGGAGAGCGGAGTAACGTGTCCTCCAGATCCATCGGAGAGTGTGACTTGTACAGTGGTTGGGAAGTTCAACCAGAAGGAGGACGTCGACCCACCAGCAGAGTCAGAGGTGTTCTGTTGGTAAGCAACGGTTGGGTTAACAAAGTCAGGTTCACCGTCACCGTTGATGTCCGCTACGGTTACGTCGTATGAGATGTAAGGGCCAAAGTAAGCCAACGCTGGATTTGACCAAGTTCCGACAGTTGAGGAAGTCGAGTAGGTGATGTTTTCGAGGTTGCCTTGTGTCATTGCGATGGTGTCAACAGTTCCGTCGGAGTCCATATCACCAATGTCGAAGGCTCCGAATGTGTTTGCCATGTTAACGACGTGAGAACCGGCTTGGGTAGAGGTTGAGAACGTGTATGTTGCAGGGAAGAGGTTTGTCTGGCAGTTAAACTCGATGATTGTGACGTTGTCATCGTTTCCTGGATTTGTTGTTTGGCCTGTTGCATAATCAACACCCTCGCTGCGCAAGAGCCAGATATCTTCATCGTAGCATTGTCCAGTAAGGCCCTGTTGGGATTCGCCCCAGTCACCGATTTCGAGGCTTCGGTATGAGTTGGTGTTTGCAGTCCCCAGTGCCGTGACCATCGGCGTGGTGCTTGCACCGATTGGGCCCATGTATGTGACAACACGTTGGTTGGAAATGTCGTTCAAGAGGTCGAGAATGACAACATCGTCGTTACCGTCTTGGTTGATGTCACCGACAGCAAGATCCCATGCCCAGAAGTGAGTGAATCTCTGGCCAATGGTGAATGAATCGCTGTTGCATCCATCGTTTTCGAGGATGGTCAAGTTTCCTGGTTCACCAGCCGGTGCACCGTTGTCATCCGTCT
>CAXQWT010000112.1:0-5719 GCA_964227855.1 Salipiger bermudensis
GAAATGATGGATTGGTGGGAATTTGCAGGACTTGGGCGTCTTGAGTACGGTATCGACCCTGTCTTCCACGTTCAAGTCGGACTCGATCATCCCCCTAGCGAAGATCCTGACGTCCTTCCAATGTGGGAACTTGATGATGGAATCATCGAGGGCGCATTGATGACACGATTCCCGAAAGATGGGAACGTCAACGTTCGCCGCTTCGATGGCACAGGTGAGCCAGATGACCTCTGGCGATACCACATCATCATGAACAATGAAGAACAAGCAGCGGAACCATCGTCATCATGAGTCCCAATGAAACGACCATTTTGGTCGTGTTTGCCTACGTCACCATAGCATGGCTCAAAACCGTTTCATCCGGAAACGTTACGGTCATGGATGTCTTATGGGGAATGGGTTTCGTTCTCATCGCTTGGACTCGATTCCTGTTGTATGACTCGTTCAACATCGCAGCTATCGCTTGCCTCATTTGTGTCAACCTTTGGGGCCTAAGGCTCGGAATTGTCTTGCACAAACGGACAAAAAAACGGGGTGAAGATATGAGATACGTACGGATGCGAGAGACGGCTGGCCAGAGTTGGTGGTGGATCAGTTTTCTTCAGGTCTTTATCCTCCAAGGAACCATTCTTCTGGTTGTAGCACTTCCAATTTTCCTTCTTATTCCAGGTCCTTCTGGTCCAGTAGAATGGAATATGGAAAGAATTGTGTTATCCATAATGTGTTTAGCTGCCTTCCTTATCGGTTTGTTGCTTGAACACAAAGCAGACATGGAACTAAAACAATTCCGGGAACGCTATGGCCCTGGTCATCTCAAAACTGATGGGATGTTTTCGGTCACACGTCATCCAAACCATCTCGGAGAGGCCATTCTTTGGTGGTCCATAGGTGGCTTTGCTGTTGTCATGGGCGGCACCAGTGCTATTCCCGCCCTCTTAGGACCAGTCATCCTGACGTTGCTTCTACGATACGTCAGCGGAGTAAAGATGTCAGAAGTTGATTTACAAGAGCGAGAAGGTTACAAGGAATGGGTTTCAACCACGCCCGCAATGTTCGCAAACCCCATTCGTGCACTCTTGAAGAAAAACGCCGATTGATAAATGAAAAGGAGTTTTTTTAACCATGCGCCTCCTAACGTTCGTCCGATTCATTCGAATGATTACGAAGAAAGGCCCTGCCGATCTCGATAAGATTCAGAACATGGGATTGCTTGCTGTGAAGCTCACTCAAATCTTTGCACTGCGACCCGATTTGTTGTCGGAAGAAAAGTGCAGGCAACTGCAATCGTTGTATCAAAGTGCCAACTCAATTCCCAAAGAAGATTCAATGTCGCTGATTCGAAATCGAGCACCTGCCGGATTCCTTGATGCGTTTGAATCCTTTGAGGAAGAACCGTTTGCCGCAGCAAGCATAGGCCAAGTCCACAAAGGTGTTCTGAAAGATGGGAGTGAGGTTGTTGTGAAAATTATCAAGGCGGATTTTGAAAAGACCTTCCGCAAGGATGTTTCTCGAATGCGCCGATGGTTACGCATCGGATTGTTCCTCAATCCTCGATTGCGTAAGGTCGGTAATCCTGTTGGGTTGCTCCAGCATGTTGAGGACTATACACTTCGAGAACTCGATTTGCGCAATGAAATTCAAGGTGCCGAATTGCTTGAAACGAAATCAAAAGAAGTTGAACATCAATTCCCAATGCCTCTCCTGAAATTCCCAAAGGTTTGGCCTGAATTATCAAATCAACACGTCCTCGTCATGGAACATATCAAGGCCCCAACACTTGAATCTCGCCTAGCTGGTCAAGACCTTTCATGGGACGATCTCCTCCAATTGTTCCGAATTCACGGAGCATTCATGTTCGGCATCGGAACTTTTCATGGCGACCTTCACCCTGGAAACGCAATGGTCGACGAGAACGGACTGTTCACATTCATCGATACAGGAGCAATCTCCCACGCCCCAGAAAGCGTCCGATCCGCCTTGTTCGGATTCTTCTATTATCTTGCAAAAGGTGAATTGGAAGAAGCGTTCGAAGCCATGCTTACCATGGCCGACACGCCTCCAACGGGGGAAGCAAAGGCCCGCTACATGCGTGAAATGTACGAAACTTACGCCGGTTTTGTCGGGAAATCCGTCAGCGAAGTGAGTCTGACACAACAGATGATGAAGACGGTGAGAATCGCAGTTCTAGCAGGGTGCCGATTTGGAGAAGAAGCGTTTCCAATCATCCGTTCATTGATGTACATGGACGGCATGGTGCTTCGAGGTCATCCCAACGTCGATCTCATCTCTTCTATGGGACCCTATCTCGATGAATTCGCATCGATTGTTGAATTGCCTTATGCAAATCAGAACAAAACGTCAGAGGAAGCGACAAATTCTGCCTTCTGGAACGGGAATTTGAAGCCTACGGACTAGTGGTGTAAAACGTCGCTTTATAAGCCGAATCTCATTAGTCATCCTATGGATAACTCAACCGCACCATCTGCCATTATTGTCGGCTCAGGCCCCGGTGGCCTTGCATCAGCACTCCTTCTCGCTCATTCGGGCGTAAAGGTCACGGTTCTTGAGAAAGCAGATGCCGTTGGTGGACGTACCAGGCTCTTCAAGAAAGATGGATACACCTTCGACAGAGGACCAACTTTCTTTCACTATCCAGAAGTGATTGAAGAGATCTTCCAAGCCATCGGTCGTGATGCCCACAAGGAACTAGGTCTAATGCCACTGGACCCAATGTACCGTCTTGTGTTCGGTGCTGGCGGTCACATCGATGCAACCAGTGACCTCGATCAAATGACAGAACGCATCCGAGAACTTGCAGGGGATAAGAATGCTGATGGATTCAAGAATTACGTGAAGCAGAACCGTAAGAAACTTGACCTATCCAAGAAATGCCTACAGACTCCATGGTCAAGCCCGCTCGATATTCTTTCAAAGCGTGCCATGAGAGTTGCTACTGTACTCAAACCCTGGGCGAGTGTTGCAGGAGATCTTGGTAAGCATTTCGACGATGAGAGAATTCGATTGGCCATGTCATTCCAAACGAAATATCTCGGCATGAGTCCTTTCCATGCCCCATCACTATTCACCATCCTTGCATTCCTTGAGTACGAACACGGCATCTTCCACGCCAAGGGCGGACTAGGAAGTATCACAGCACGGATGGGTGAAATTGCAGAGGAGATGGGAGTTGACATTCGACTCAACACTCCTGTTCAATCCCTCATCTATGAAGGAAAAACGGTTACTGGCGTTCGAATCGAAGGCAAGGAAATGATGGCGGACAGAGTCGTTGTCAATGCTGACTTTGCTCACGCAATGACAACTCTCGTTCCAAATGAAAAGCGAAAGAAATGGTCCGATAAGAAGCTCGAAAAGAAGGGATACTCCTGTTCGACATTCATGCTGTACCTCGGTGTCGACAAGGAATATGATTTGCCTCATCACCAGATTTACGCATCTTCAGAATACGAAAATAACCTCAAGGACATCACGAACCACCGTTTGACTTGGGACGATCCGTCAGTCTACGTTCAAAATGCTTCCATCACCGATGATTCACTTGCCCCAGATGGACACTCCACCATTTACGTACTCGTACCAGTGCCAAATCAACACAAGAGCATCGTGTGGGAGGACATCAAAGCAGATTTCAGAGAAGTCGTTGTCAAACAACTTGCAAAGCTTGGTTACGATGACATAGCAGACCACATCGTGTCAGAGACGGTTATCACACCGGACGATTGGGGAGCATCCGACATTTATCGAGGCGCAGTTTTCAACCTGACCCATGACCTCAAGCAAATGCTCTGGCGCCGGCCACAAAACCGATTCGAAGAAGCAAACAACCTCTTCATCGTCGGTGGAGGTACCCACCCCGGAAGCGGCCTACCTACCATCTTTGAAAGCGCTCGCATTAGCAGTAAATTAGTGCTTGACGACCTTGGAATCGATCCAGATTGGAACGGTGTTGACACTTGGTTTGAAGGCGTTCGGCGGTCTCGAAATGGACGAAAGGCTCAGCGACGAATCACCACCACAAAAGAAACTGGAACACCAACAAATGCCTGAGGGGACAACGTGCGATTCGTTGCATTGATGCTTGTCCTGTTGCTTTCCGGCTGCCTTGAATCAGCAGTTCAGGACGGACGTGTTTTCACTGTCGAAACGCTTGATCGAATCGAAGATGCTGGGCCAATGTATTCCATGAAAGACAATCTCAGCCAAGGCCCAGTGTTGGTCCTCTTCATTGGCGTTGGATGCATAGGATGCAAAGATTGGACTGATGACTTACGAGAACATCACACCGATTGGATGGCTCAAGACCCTCCACTTCAGATTGTTTCGGTTGAGCGATACCTAAACTTTGAGACCAAAGAAGACGTTGCAGAAGAATTTGGTTCGATTGACAGCAATCACTACACTCCATGGCCAATTGTGCTACCGACGGATGATGATTCGATTCAACGGATTGAAGATGAAGCCAATCTTAGCCAATCCATTTTCGAGTATTATGGTCTTCCAGGAACACCTGCGTTGTTCCTTATCGATCAGGGCGGAATCATTCAATGGGAAAGTGATACGTACTATCCAAACGAGAACTCAATCAAAGAGATTGAAAAAGCATACAGACAGGTGATTTAATGGTTGAAACGATGCTTTTGGTTGCGTTCTTTACTGCATCGATGTGGGTTGGGCCATTTTGGATGTTGATGTTGCTTCAACCGTACGAAGAACGGACCAAAAAATGGATGGAAGGTCCTTGGTTTGTTCTTGGACCATTGATTGCCTACCTGATTGTCCTCTCGATGAATCTCGGCGCACTGACCGATATGATTGGCGATGGAACCCTAAGTGGTGTTGTGTCGGGCCTAGCAGAGGTGCTCGGTACGGACGATGGCGCCGTCCTTGCTTGGACCCATTTTGTCATTGGCGATATCATCGTAACGCGATGGATTTGGAAGCGAAGTGTTGAGACAGAAATCAACAAAACAGTCGCTCAAGTCGCTATCCTGTTTGGCGTCATGCTCATGCCGGTTGGTCTCGCAATCCATTTTGTCACGATGCAAATTAACAAGGATAACAACACGCATTGATAAATGAAAAAACAGGCGGAATGAACATGAATAATGCAGACATGATTGAAGAAGCGTTCTTGGAATGTGAAGAAATCTGCCGTCATGCATCATCAACATTCTATGCTAGTTTCTCAGCTCTCCCTTTCCAAAAGCGACGTGCTGTTCACGCAGTCTATGCCCTATGCCGCTACCTCGACGATATTGCTGATGGAGACTCTCATCCCAACGTTCAACACTCAGAACGACTGGATCAACTCGTTTCTGAACGTGACACTTTACTCAAGAGCATCCATCAAACGCCAACAAACAACTCCGAAGAAGAACACCGTTATCGCCTGATGGCATTGGTCGATGCGAAGGAGCGACTGACACGATTGTATGAAGGCGATGAGACCGCTGCTCAAGGCGAACACATCTTTGTTGCAATTAATGAGGTCTTCAAGCAATTCCCTGTCCGACTCACTGATTTTGAAACGATCATCGAAGGAATGGAAGACGATTTGTTTGAAGTTCGTCACAAAACTTGGGACGAAGTCCGCGCATATTGCTACAAAGTTGCCTCCGCCGTAGGACTCGTCCTTATCGAAATCTATGGATGTGAAGATGCTGGTGCCCGAATTCACGCCATTGATATGGGAATTCAG
>CAXQWT010000113.1:0-15457 GCA_964227855.1 Salipiger bermudensis
CAAGCGGCCCACCCTCGGGCCCACCCTCAGGTCCTCCAACTGGGCCTCCAACTGGGCCTCCAACTGGACCTCCAACTGGACCTCCAACTGGACCTCCAGATGCTGCAGAAGAACCCGTTCCAGAGGATGTACTCGCTGAGGAAGAGCCCCTTGAACCTCCTACGGATTCCCCTCCAGAGGAAGTAGAATCTTTACCAGAAGAGCAAGTAATTGAAGAGCTGATGGCTGTTGAGGAGGTATCCGAATCCACCACCGATCCTGCTGTCCCTGAGGAAGCAGAAAACCCCCCTGAAGAGGCATTAGCCGATGAAACGCATGCTGAAGAACCCGAACCTGAAGTTGCTGAAACTTCGCCGGAAGAAGCTACTATTGACGAAACCCCTTCCGATGAACCTGGAGAAGTAGAACCTCTTGCTGAAGAGCCCCCTTCTGATCCGGATCGAGATTTGGAAATCGAACGCCTCACCGCTGAAATCGAACGCCTACGAGGAAGCCTCGTCGGCGCAGCCGAAGTCATTGAAGAGATCGAAGAAACGCCTATGCCACCGGTCGTTCTTGACAACATTGTCGTTCCTCCACACATTGTAGCAGATTTCGCTCGAATGGGGCGTCAACTCAGTCGAGAAGCACTTGTCAAAGGCACAATGGGTGCAATATCGATGCTTCATCCCGATGAACCCGGATTGATTGTAAGCACCCGCCATTCAACGATGCTTGCCCGTTTGGATGAGCGAGGTATCGTTGGAGGCCGCCTTGGAGGCAACCCTCCGCGCGGTTCGATTGCTGAATGGAAAGTTCACGAAGTCCTTCTTGCCTCAGTCGCCCTTGTCACTGGAGGACCAGCCGCTTGCATTCACATGCAAGGCCCCTACACCACTGCTGCAAGTTGTGAAAAGGATTTGATTCTCGTCCAACCGATTGATGTCCTTGGTAAGGAACACATTGGCAAAGTTGTCATTGTTGATCCAGACGATGATGCGCAAGAAGAATTCCTTCGTCAAGTTGCTGAAGCGTTGCAACAAGGAGGTATGCGTTGCGTCGTCGTTCGAGGACATGGAGCATACGCTGTTGGAGCGAACCTTGACCAAGCGATGGCCAATGCAGCCATGCTCGAACATTCGATGCAAGTACTACTGCTTGCTCGACAAGCGAATCTCAAGATCTAGGAATCTCTTGCCTGACGGCAAACTTCGACGAAGTTTTCGAACATCTCTTTTCCAAACTCAGAGTCATTAACTTCCGGATGGAATTGCAGCCCGAATCGATCACCAGTGTCGTTCTCCATACCTTGAACTTCACAGGACGGACTGCTGGCAGTGACAAAGAATCCATCAGGTACCAGGTGAACTTCGTCGTTGTGCGATTCCCATACGGTTTGTGTTTCTGAGGTTCCAGCGAAGATCTTCCCGCCTCCGTCGTGAAGTTGAATTTCCATGGCACCAAATTCAGGAATTGGTGATTCGCGAGCATCACCTCCATAGAAACGTGCCATGAATTGATGGCCGGCACATATGCCGAGGATTGGAATTTCGAGCTTCAAGAATTCTGCGCAATTCCCCAACTCTCCTGAAAGGCCAATGCGAGCAGCACCTCCTGAGAGGATAAGCCCGTCGAGCTCCCGAAGTTGATCGACAGGGGTGTCGTTTGGAATGATTTGGGTGTCGACTTTAAGATACTTCAACATCCTCCATTCACGATGTGTCCACTGTCCGCCGTTGTCAACAACATCAATGACAAGAGGTGCATCTTCGCCCATGAATTCCCTTGTTGCGAGAACATCCTTGAACATGCCGAATTTGCGCGATTAATATACTGTGGAGATTCAGAGATTGCGAGGAACAACAATGTCGGATAAGAAATTCACAGTTCACGTAGCACGAGAAGGTGGTCACGAGCAAGAGCTCATGACCCGAGAAAGCATCGTTGAGATGGTATCAACAAACGAAAACACCTGGGTCTTTGTCGATTCACAAATGGTCAGCGTCGAAGAACTCGAATCCATCGAGTTGAACAATTCCACTGAGATTCGAATCAACCCTGGAATGGTCGGTGGAGCAGAAACCTTCACCGTACTTGTAGCAAGCGAAAAAGGTGACCAAGCCATGCTCATGACCAAGCAAGAACTTGCAGGCGAGTTGGCGAACAACCAAGGTAACTGGCTCTTTGTTGATGGTCAGATGGTCGATGCAGCCACGATTGCAAACACAGAACTCAACCAAGACAATGTCTTGCGACTGGTCCCGTCCATTGTCGGCGGATCTGAAACCTTCACGGTTCAGATTACAGACGCTTCAGGCCACACGGTCTGTGAAATGACCAAGGAAGAAATCGCATCCAGTGCCAAGGAAGCTGACAACTGGGTTTTCGTCGATGGCCAGATGGTTGCGGCAAGCGCTATCGCAGAGACAGACCTCGCTCAAGCAACCGAAATTCGTATGACAAGACCACTTGTTGGCGGTTTCTGAAGTCGATTTTCTGACGGACAGGTTCAAAACCAATGGGTCGGTCGGTTCGGCTATGTCGGAACTTGTAGACTACAAGTGTGCGCTTTGCGGCACCCACGAAAGCTTTGACCGTGAGCGAAACGGAATCCACTGCAGCCATTGTGGTTGCAAGATCTTCATGAAGCTCCGCAGAAGCAGTGGAGACCGAAAGAAGAAGACACTCAAGGCAGAGTGAATTCGCACAAATGGTCAAAGACCTTTGTCGTAGAACAATAAGCATGGCGAGCTGGCTCGAGACGTACCCCCCTCGTCAATTCTCACAACTTGCGCTAAACGAATCAACGATAGAAACCATTGAGCGCGTTGCGCTCCAAGCCAATCCCCCTCATCTCCTGATTTCAGGTCCTCCTGGTTCAGGTAAAACTGCAGCATGGCAACTCATCGTCCGTCAGGTTCTCGGCCCCTCTTGGCGCTCGACAACACACGTTCTGCAAGCTAAGGATCTGGCGAAGTCTGCGGGTGCAATGGCTGCCTTCGAGTCGTTCTTGCGACCGGGCGGTAAGGATTCAAGCGATACACTTGCCAGCCGAACATCACTGGACGCATTTGATTCAACATTTTCCCAGGTATCTGCAGACGACGTTGCCCCAGCTGGTCATGAATCTCAACGTGGTACTCTGAATGACGTTCATATTTCACGAATTATCGTTATTGAGGATGCGGATTATCTCGGCCATAAACGCCAACCGCTTCTACGCCGTATGATGGAGGCGACGAGTCAAACGTCCCGTTTCATCTTCACAGCGCAAACACCTTCACGATTGATCGATGCACTTCGCAGCCGAACGCAGCACATACGTTTTACAGGTGTGCCGAGAAAGAAAATCGAATCCAGATTAGCCGAACTCTGCGCAGAAGAAGGCGTTGAACCTGTACGGGGAATTCTTGGCGATATCGCCCACATATCTGAAGGGAATCTACGAAAAGCCATCTTCACAACAGAAGTACTTGCATTACGAGAATTGCTCGATGAACGAGGAAACCTCCATCGCCTTCTGACCATGATTTCGACCAATGAAGTACAGCGAATGATTGAGGCAGCACTGCGCGGACAAGTCGTTGAATGGCGATGGGAGAAAGACGGTTACAAGAATGCGCGAAAATTGAAAGGAGCACTTGGCATCTATGACGAAATCATTTCGCAGCAGAGTTTGGAAGCAGAGGACATTGTCGAACAAGCACACCAAGTCCTTACCGGGGGCCGACTCAATCTTCCAGAGGACCAGTTAACACTCGCTCTTAGCGCATTGTCAGACTGTGACGTCCAGCTTCAACGTTCTTCTCAAGGCCGCATTCAGATCGAACAGATGTTGCATGCTTTTGCAGCAATTCAGCAACAGTAACCTCCATCATAGGGAGCGTTTTGGCATCGTTGGGCGTGTAGCACAGCTGGATAATGCGTCGGCCTCCTAAGCCGAAGATCGCGGGTTCGAATCCTGCCACGCCCGCCAAATTGGTTTAATTCATCATAGGAGTAGCGAAGAAGACATATGTGGGCTGTCCACAGAACGTCCTGAGTCAGATGGAGCCAGAGGAAGAATCCATCGTCGCTCGCACACGGCGGACCATCAAATCCTTGCCCGACCCATACGGTCATGGTTTCGCCAGAAATGAGGATCCTCTCGAGCGCACTCGAGAAGCATGGGAAAAGAGCGAGCGGTTCCGAATGAAAAGCGGACAAGTCGCCAACAACTCATTCTTCCTTGCTTTTCGTAATGTGGTAGGGTTTGGGATTGCTACCACAGCAGTGTTGCTCGTCATTGACTCATCCATTCTCCCATACACTTCCCCGTTGTTTATTTTGGCCATTTGGTTGCTACCTGTTTTGGCAGCATTCGTGCCCCCGATCGCAGGAAGCGAAGCAACATGGTCAGCTGTAGAAGCCAAGATTTCGTTAAGGGAGCAAGGCGGTTTTGGTGATGGCAAGCGTCACACACTGAGGGCCCAACCAGGCATGGATCGTATCCTCGAAGGGCTTCGAGATGGACGTCGCCAGAACAACATTAGTGCGTTTCTTGCTACAACATCACTGACATTGCTCTGTCTTTCGATGCTCATAACTCCACGTTCCGTCGCTTGGAATCTTTTACTGTTGACGTCCATGACTGCGGGAATTGGCTTGAGTGTTCATTCCATACTGACGACTTATTACATCCGGCTTCAAGCAGATACAATGCCTCTGTTGATTCATTATGCTCCAACGCACCATCCCACCCAACTCGGCTCACCACTAGGCCAACTATTGCAATCCCATCTTGATCCCGATTCCCAAATTGAGTGGGCTGAATGGGAACTTCAATTCCGCGAAGCAATTCTACCGGGAACCGATCCAATTCAAGCAAGAGAACGACTTTTGTTTCTTTTACATTTGAATGCGACTCACATCATTTCCGATGAAATTGTTCTTGATTCGTTACGTGACTTTATGTCACCCGATGCCATTGAACGAGCCCTTCTCTCGGAAGAGGAGTTCTTCAATTGGCGCACACTTCAGCGAGCACTTGAGCACGCAAGAGCGTGGCAACCAGGAGCATTCCGTCTGTTTGAACGATTGCAAAACGATTTCATTTCCGGAGCCCCTGAAATCCTCCTTTCTCCATGGAGAATGGACATTTCATTGGACTCAACATGCTACGATGGTTCAGGCAGCCTCTTCATTGCACTCAACAACCAAACGTTCGATGCAACACACGTCCGTGTAGAAGTTCAAGTTCCTGGAGGAGAACCACAATCCATCGACCACAGATTCGAATTGGCACCCTGCCCCCCACCATTGAAAGCGATCGAACTAACCAATTCTTCAGAGGATGACGTCCTAAGTTGGCTCCCTCGATATCTGGAGAGAACAGTGGTGTTGTGGATCAACGTAGCATGGGATAGAGGGTTCAAAGGCGACGCGCAAGTGCAAGTTACACTTCGCAATGATGACGGGCTTGTACTTGGTTCCAGAATTGTTCGTACGAGTGTCTTGCCAAAAGAAAGCCGCCAACGAATCGAACGAATTCGTCAATTGCTACGAGTTCGTCGATTTTCTGAGCTTGATTTACCAGCATCGATGAGTTGAATATTTGTAACGGAACAAGCGCTTTACTTATGGCGGGGGTTTGCTTCGCAGACATCACCGGGGTATTGGTATGGAAGCATGGGATGTCGTGATTCTAGGAGATGGTCCTGCAGCATTGTCCGCAGCAGCACAAGCATCGAAGGACGGCGCGAGTGTCCTTATGATGAGTTCAACCGGCCTCGGAGATGCCGGTATGGACGCAATGGACGGCATTGCGTGTCACATTCAAGAGGAAAGCAACCGAGGTCACCGCGAAGACACCATCAAAATGGGGGCTTTTTTATGCGACCAAGATATTGTTGCAGAACAAACAACAAAAGCACTCAGAATCGTTGACCTTCTTGAGCGAAGAGGCGTCAATTTCCGACGCGATGCGAAAGGCATCGTCAAAGGGCATTACGCTTCAGGACATTCCAAGCCCCGCCTCTGTAATGCAGGCGACTCAACGAACCGAGAAATCCAACAAATTCTCGAAGAACAGTGCATGAAGCATGGTGTTACTCGCCGAGGAGATCAAGTCCCACTCGAATTGATTCATACCGATTATTCGATCAATGGATTGATTGCTATCGATATGCTGAATGGACGTATACTTTCCATTCAATGCAAAGCACTCGTTGTTGCAGATGGAGGATTTGAAGGAGCATTTACCAATGGCTCAACATCGCTTGGAATGGATCTCGCCTTCCGTGCTGGCGCACCATTACGAAACATGGAATTCATTGCTGAGACACCACTTGGAGTTGTAGGGACCAACCTCGTTATTCCACAATCCATCCTTTCAGATGGCGCAACACTCCACACCCCTTCAGGGGCACTGTTGGAGACTACGCCGAGTACCCCGACCTCCGAAATCTGTTCGAAGATGCATGAGGCTGGAACTACAGTTCTCGATGCCCGAAACCTTGGTGAAAATGCTGATTGGTGGGCTGTGTTGTTTGATACCATCAAACAGCGCACAAGCATCGACATGAATCGTCAGACGGTTGAAGTCGCTCCAGTTGCATCTCACACATTGGGAGGATTGCCGACCGATGAATATGGACGAGTGGTTCTTCAATCATGGGCTCGATGGTTTACAGGCCTTTATGCAGCAGGCTCAGCATCCTCAAGCGGTCTACATGGAGCAGATGTCTTGCAAGGGAATCGATTGCTTGATGCCCTCGCTGTTGGGGAGGCTGCCGGCTCGCATGCTGCTGAGTGGATCGAGAAGAGAAAATTCACAGGCGCCTCATCACTTGAGGATGCCCATGGTCTTGCTGAGGCTGAATTGAGTATGCTTGGTGGCGAATCCGAAGGGCCGGTTCAGCGTCTCAATCCAGTTCTCACTGGTGTGAAAGAAATCCTATCATCCCTCCAAACACCTGCTACTGTTGCAGCAGATTACGATAATGCATCTGAAATGCTTGAACAACTTTCGTTGAAGGCAGAACAACTTTACTGCGATCAAACATCTCTTATCGCGAATCAAAATCTATTGGAAATCTTACGGACCCAAGCCGCTATTCGTATGTCTCAAGCGTACGTTCGATCCGCTTCCATGCGAACAGAATCACGTGGCCTCCACCAACGTTCAGATTTCACAGAGTCCGATGATGAACAACTTCACCACACGCTTGTATTTTCAGATGGGAACAATACAACACTGGCACTCCGAAAGGGCCCTTCGGGAAATTGGATTTTACCACCTTCCGCTGCGGTTTGATTATTTGTCCGGTCTGATTCGCATGACCATGGCAGAACAGACGCTGTTCGAACGTATTCTGTCAGGCGAGATCCCTTCTCACAAGATAGGGTCAGGTGATGGCTGGTACGCTTTTCTGGACATCTTCCCGCGGCGGGAAGGACATACTCTGGTTATTCCGACAAGACCCGTGCAGCGAATTGCAGATCTCAGCGAAAACGAGCGTTCAAACCTAATGTCAGGTGTTGTAGAAGTTCAATCACTCCTTTCACAGTATTTCGGCACATCCGATTTCACTGTTCTTGTTCACGACGGCCCGCTAGCCGGACAAGAGGTTCCTCACGTGCACGCTCATGTGCTGCCAAGAACACAGGGTGATGCCGGTTCAACACTTGCTGCAATGTGGCCATCAACTTCAATTAGTGAACCAAATCATGGTTCCCTAGCATTACTTGCGGCAGAGATTACGAAGGAGGCATGAACAATGGCAAAGGGGGTTGCTCCAGTTGACGGCGTTGTAGACCATCGAGGTGAAGCCCTACCGGTTCTCTCGAAATCATCGGCGAACATGAAGATGGAAAAGCTCGTCAATACACCAATGCCTTCCTTTGACAAAGAGACTCCTGGTAGCCCTTTTTGGACAAAACTCGCTTTCTTCTTCTGTCGCCGAACCGCAGCAAATCAATTCCGAACAATCGAATATTCTGGCATGGAAAACATCCCAATCGACAGAGGCTCACTCTGTGCAGCGTGGCATACCAACGGGCTAATCGACCCACTTGGCATCATGCTTGCACACCCTAAGGAATTCGTAATGGGAGGCCGACACGATTTGGTTACCCGCCCCGTTCTTTCCTTTTGGACCCGGAGACTTGCGGTCCAGCCAGTCGTTCGTAAAGCAGAATTACTTCGAGGAGGATGCAGTGAAGAAGAAGCAACGAATCTCAATGGGCGCTCACTTCTCACACTTGCAACAGGGATTTCCAGCGGTTTTGCTTGTGTCCTCTTTCCAGAAGGAACAAGCCACGACCTCTCTCATATGCTCCGATTTAGAACAGGGCCAATGCGAACCGTTCTTGCAGCCGCTGCAATAGCGAAAGGAGCGGGGAAGAAGTGCCCAGTTATGCAACCCGTCGGACTGCACTTCCGAGTTCGCCATCACTACCGAACCGACATGTGGGTGGAGTTCACCGAGCCATACTATCTGCCAGAAGATAAAATTCCAGTTGAACTCATCGAAGCGGTCCAAAAGCGAGAATGGGTTGAGCCGCCCGGTGATCTCGTCCGCTCCTTGCGAGATGGATTGCGCCCTCATCTTTCCCCAATTACGCCCAATGTATCCAGTTGGGATGAACATGGAGCATATCACCTCATTGCACAACTTGAATCAAGAATGAACAAGATACCACTCAGCACATGGCGAAGTGAGGTTCTAAGTGCACGTGCAGTACGCGATAGATTTCAGAGCGAACCTCAAGGAGATGATGGAAAACCAGTCGCAGTTCAGCACCCAATTGTCGATGCAGCTAAGGACATTCATCTGCAGCTCCAGGAACGAAATCTCGATGGTCGGGACTTGGATGCTTATGGTTACAAGTTGCGAAAAGGTAACCCTGCAAGAGGAGTAGGTTTTGCCGTAAAGACAGTTCTCATGACCGCCCTTCTTCCAGCCTTTCTTTTATCTCTGACTCCACAATTAACTCTCGGCCGATTCTTAGGCGATCGCACGGATGAAGGGGTTGATGCCCGTACAACCTACCAATTTCTGACTGCAATGTTTGGCTCAGTGCTCCTTTGGCCGTTCTTTGCGTTCATTGGAGCCGGAATGATATGGTGGAATTCCAACGCCGTTAGTGCCCTTACATCGGTTGATGTTGTAACAATCCTCGGAAATGACCAAGCTAGTCAAATTGCAGCCTTTGTGCTTCTTTACCTCACAATGTTTCCTCTTTTCTGGACATCTGGTCGAATGTTCGGGTTTTGGTGGGATGGATATGTGGATGCTCGCAGAGCCCTTTCTCGCCTGTTGGCAAACAAAAACTACAAACAAACCCTTGAATTGAAATTAAAGGAATTGACTTCAGAACTGAAGGCTTCCGAGGAGCGTTGAGTTCAAAACACCCAAACGCTCCGGTATGCCATGGTCGATTCCGGGCACGTCCAGCAAATCCGCCAATGGCTTGCTAGCGAACGCTTGGAAATTCGAGACAAGAACGACCCACGCGCTGAGGCACATCTCTTGGTTCGGTATCCTCCTGGCCCCCAAGGTCATATGTTTGCAGTTGTTCTCCCAAAAGGAAGAGACCTTGTCTTCGTATCGAGCATGACTCGGGTCGATCTCGGTCAACAAAACCAAATGAAGGAACACATGAACGAAGAGCCCGATGTGTGGTCTGAATGGGTACATGAATGCAGACTTTCTCTAATGCGTGCCGAACTTGATTGGGGCATTCATATGGGGCACCAAGGTAAGGAAAAACCAGGGCCTCTCCAAGCGTTCAATGTAAGTCTTCCAATTTGGTTTGATGGCCTGAACAAGAATGCACTTATGCACAGTCTCCGCCGTCTTTGGTTAGCGAAATTGAGCATGATTCATGAAATAAAATTTGCATACGGTCCTGGAAAAGGAGAGCCCGGCCCTGTCGACGATTGGACGGAACAAAAGAAGCGGAAGCAACCCGAAGAAAACGCACCTGAGCCGGCCCAAATTGAATACAACGACATGATGCCATTTGGCACCGGTCTTGACCCTGATGAATGGGCTTGAATGTCCCATTTAGACGAATTTTAATTCTGACGCGAGAGGGTCGCGGTTAAGTACTGGTGGAGGCTCCTTAGAGTCACACAGGTGATACTATGCGTCAGACAACTAAATCGATTACCCTCGTCAGCCTTTTCCTACTGTCTTTGTTTTCAGGAATGGTTATTGGAACAGAACAGGCTGAAGCCTCCCAAGTTGTGATTACTGAAGCCGTTCGAATCGTTGATGGTGGAACGGCTTCTGATAACCAAGCAGCTGTTGCCTCAGACAGTGAAGGCAACGTCCACATCGTATGGGCTAGAAACACTCAGCACCTGTACTACTCCATGCTTTCACCGCGTGGTGAGACTCTGATTGATGCGACGCAAATCACCAATCCGGGGCTCCACAAGGTTTGGCATCCGGACATGGTCATCGACGATAACGATCGAATTCACTTGGTCTGGGCAGACAAGTCTGGCCAACACAAGATCATGTACACCTCGATCAACCCATACCTCGCGCCCCTTGACGGGATGGCTGCCGAGGACACTGCAATCTCCGTCATCGATGACACCATCATCTCCATGCGCGCTCAAGATCGCGACTGGCCATCCATTGATGTCGACAGCCAAGGCAATCTTCACATTGCTTGGCAAGATTCCTACGATGAGTTGCAACAATTCTTCAACCAACCACAAATTTACTATTCCATGATTCAACCCGAATTTAGCGGAGGAAGCGTCCTCACACTGTTCGAAGACACACTCTTGACTCCCATCATCGGACACAAGGGCCACCCGGATATCGTTGTTGATTCAAACGACCTCGTTCAAATCGCCTGGGACGACACCCGGGGAGGAAAGGTCGAGCTCGTTTTCCTTGTCGACACATCAGGTTCGATGTACTCTGAATGGGCAGACGTTTGCACCGTAATTTATGGCGGTAATTTCGCTGCAGGCGGATACTTCCAAGGTCTTAAGCCAATGCTCCAAGAAGGTAACATGACAGTTTACGAGACAATTTACGGTCTTGGCAACACGTTGCCTGGTGCTGCAAGCAGCGGTAACTGTGCAACGCACAACAAGAATGCTGGGCCACGATCGACAGCTCTCGGCATTACCCCCGGAGATGACTCTGGCGGTATTCGAAAACTTCCAGGAACCGTCTACAACGGCAACACATACTCCGGATACTCTGGTGAAGATTGGGGTCCAGGTACCAACTGGGCTTGCCTCTCATGGAAGGACGCCCAGGGCAACGTTCCAGGCAACCCTCCAACACAGGATGACCACAAGTGGAACCCGAATGCGACAAAGATTGCCATCCCAATTTCCGACGAAGGACCGAAAGATGGTGACCCAGCGCAGCAAGCTGATGATACAACCTCAATCGAAGAAGCACACGACAATTGTGTCAATGCTGGTGTTGTTCCAGTCGGTATGTACGGTCAAACCTATGGCGGTGCAACAAGCGTTCAATCTCACTTCAAGGACTTGGCACAATGCCCGAACGGTGTTCAAAGCACAGCCTCACGAAACTGTCCTGGTAACACCATCCGTTCCACAGATGCTGGTGGACAGGTCTACGAATTCCCATCTGGCAGCGGCGGTGCAAGCCAGATGTCCCTCCTCGTAGAAGCTATGGTTTACATTTCAACCAACAACTCACGGGAGATCTACATGTCTGTCCTCGACCCATATGGCAAGATGAACAACGACCCAAGTTGGACTCCGGGCGTTTCTGGAACAGTTGCCCAGAACGGTGGTTACAGAGAAGACACCGGAAAGGGCTCTGAGGGACACCTTGTTGTTGTGAACGACACACGTGTCACCATTGATGACGCTTACTCGTTCCACCCATCGATTGGTGTTGACATGGAAGGTAACACGCACATTGCATGGATGGATGGACGTGATTACGGCTTCGAAAAGGACGTCAACTACGAAATCTACTACACCAAACTCCGACTTCAGGGGGCTGGAGAATTTGACGGTCGTGATGATGGCCTCTCCACATACGCCATCAAGAAGATCAACGATACACCAATCTCGAACGTTGAAACGTATGCAGGCCTACCGCAAAACGCACCTTGGGGCGGAAATTCCGTCTTCCCTTCACTCCTCACAGACGACCAGAACCAAATTCACATTGCTTGGGTTGATTCTGGAAACATCTCTGCAGGCGAGGAACTTCTCTATGTCCGTTTGAATCACACGTCGCTCGAAGGAGATGGCTTAACTGCGCTTGATCCATGGGAAACTGTTGCTATCACCTCATGGTCCTCAAACAAACTTGGACCGAACTCTGGGTACAAACCGAGTATCGGAATGCCTCCTGCGTTCTCAAACGACTTGGGAAGCGGAGCACACGTTGCCTGGTCAGATACCAACAAATGTAACGACGAGACAAACAACAACCGATTCACAGTTTGTTATTCGCACGTACTCACGGGACAAGTTGATGTTGACTTTGACGACGGGGAAACGTTCTATCACGTGATAGAGCCCGGTGAACAAACCATCTACAATTTGACCATGAACAATTCAACACCGGGTCCAACCGATCTGGTTGCTGACTCTTATGGGCTCAACATTACCGGTGTTCCAACCAATTGGACAGCGACCTTGTTCTTTGCAGATAACCACACCGCTATTTTCCCGGACACCGAAATTTTCCTTGAAGGTGGCGAATCAATTCGATTCTATCTGCGGGTTCGGGCTCCATCGATTTATCAGGCAAATGCAGACGAACTAGCTGAAATCCGTGTCGATGCAAAGTCGTACAAGGACCCTGCTATCCGCTCAGAAATTACAACTCTTACTTTGATGGACGTTGTCCACGGAATTGATTTGGATGCTTCCCACAGTGTCGCAGACGTAGAACAGGGGCAAACAGCAATTTTCTCCATCACGATTACCAACACTGGAAACGTTGCGGATACGTTCTTGTTCTGGGATCCACAGACACTCGAAGGACGTCAGGAGTGGCTTCTGCCATTTGCTTGGGACGTCAACTTCCCGTTGAGTGTCCAACTCGATCCGAAGCAAACTGTGACCAAGAACCTGGAGATCAGTGTGCCAACTTCCGAAGATCCGGGGGCTTTCGTCATTCTCCTCAAGGGATGGTCAGCAGGTGAACCTGTGAAATCCGTCGAGAAAGGAACGTATGATATTCTTGAACTTGGTGTCTTCGTCTCGATTCGATCCTCGAACAATATTGTGTTCAACATTACAGATCAAGAGGCTATGGTAACTCCTGCGCCATACGCACCGAATGCGTTGGACCCGAACTGCCACGTCTTTGAGATTGAAGTTGAGAAGTACTTCGATACAGGCGATCTCGTCTTCACAACACCTGGGACAACAGGAAACGATGACAACTGGACAACCGAAGTCATCTTCCCGAACGGGCTCAATCTGAATCCAGACGGCGTGTCGTATCCGTGGGTTCTCATGTCTGGTGATGATTATCGCATGCACGTTGTCAAGGTAAAAATCTGTGCACCTGATGATGCTCCTGCTGGACTTGGAAAGGCAATGACAATTAAGGCCCATCTGAAGGGATATCCTAAGATTTCAGCAGCTAAGATTCTCCAAGTAGATGTTGATCATGTCTATCGACTATCAACAGATGTATCCCTTGTTGATAATGAGCAACTCACAGTTAACCCTGGGGACTCAGTTATCCTTCCTACAACCGTTAACAACAACGGGAATGGCCCAGATCGCTTCGACTACACACTTGCTCGAGTTACCGACTCTGCAGGCGTTGACGTCATTTGGGACATTACCATTCCACGCAACACATTGGAAGAACTTGACGCTGGATCATCTCAGTCGTTTGAGGTCCTCATGAACATTCCACAACAAGTGCCAGCTGGCGACTACACCGTTGTATTCCACACCAAGTCCGAACAGAAGGACGAAGATGCTGCAGGCCGAATGACGCGATTGCGTGATGTAACCACACTGACCGTGACTGTGCGTGAGTTCTACGACATGCAAATCTCGATGGATCCGACCGTTGAAAACGATGTGAAGACCTCTGCCCCGGGCCGAGTCGTACGATTCATCGTCAACGTAACCAACGCAGGAAACGTTCCTGATGTGCCTACATTGGATAACCACACATCTGACCGATCAGGCACGGACATCACTGTTTTCGAAAACGCAGGCATGGGAACTTTGGATGGATGGGACGTCTCTTGGCGAATCATTCGACAGGTTGGACTTGACCTTGAAAGCGAGGAAGATTGCGTTGTTACCTCATCAACTGCGGCTTCTTACCCAGAAGACAGTTGTGTCTACCTCCAAGACACTGATTCATGGCGACTACCTGAAATGGCGCCATACGAAACCTACACAATGGTAGCCATTGTTTCGATTGATCCGGGTGCAATGCTCACGACCCGCAGTCTTGGACTGAAAGTTGTCTCAATGATGGGTAACGCTGACCAAGGAGGCGATCATGACGACTCTCCATCATGGGCTGGCGATTTATTGGACTCCAATGAGAAGATTGTGACAATCAACCTCCGAGCACCTGACCTCGTTGTGCGATCTGCTTCAACAGATACCACTTCAGCGGATGTTGGCGAATCGATTCCAATCCGTATCGAAATCGCAAACACAGGGAACGTTCACGCAACCGATATCGAAGTTATTCTCTGTGAATACGACGATGATGACATGATGTCTGAAATCCGTAAGAACAACAACATGTGTGATGAGGAAAGCATCGTCATGCGACAAATCATCGGTGCATTGGACAAGCCTGACGACTCACAGGACGAGCGTGTCATTGAATTGTACATGCTTTACCCAGTCACTGCAGGTAGCAAGAACGTCTACGTTGTTGTTGACCCAGGAAATACAATTGTTGAGGCCAACGAAGGCGACAATATCGTTCGCATCTCCGAAGAACTAGGCTCTTCAAACCCATTCTTGGATGTTGCTGGAGAAGTCGTCGGTAAGGTTGCGCTTCCAACCATGATTGTCTTGCTTACCTTCTCACTCTTCGGTGTCCTCTACCTTGTTGGGCGCGGTCGACGAGCTGCAGTCAAGGACCGCATTGCGGAGCAATCATCCTTGATGACAGTCCTCGGTGATGAAGCAGACAACTGAATGGTTAACCAAGCCACCAACGTAGGCCTGGGTTGTCGTCTATAGCGACAACTTCACCCGAACGATCTGAACGCTGACGCTCCACAAGTTCCCGTACGCGGAACATGACTGCTGAGATATCACTCTCACTGAGATTGAGCTCCTTCGCCATTAGGCCAAGATCAGGTTTGACACGGGGAGTCTCAATGAGGGCATGAACCATGGTTCGCTGCGAGTAGTCCTCAAAGTCCGTATCCACTGCTGCAGACACACGCCCACGAATTTGTTGATGTAGGGCAATGAGTGCATCTCGCTGTCGATCTAACTGTTCCAATTGTTCATTTAACTGTTCAAGATGAA
>CAXQWT010000114.1:0-7841 GCA_964227855.1 Salipiger bermudensis
GACATGGGCTATCGAATCGCATTAACTGTTGAAGAGCTTGGTGAATTGGCTGCTGCTGTTACCAAGAACAAACCTATCGAGGACGTGGCAGAAGAGATGGCAGATGTCCTGATTCTTCTCATGGGTCATTCCTTAGCGATGAACATTGACCTCAAGGCTTCCTTTGAGGCAAAAGTCGACAAGATCATGCAACGTCCCGCTCGAAAAGGACGACTTGGTATTCGAGTAACTGAATACACGGATTCATGATTTTGTGAGAATCATATATGTCGTCGGATGTTCGTTTTCGCTGCTCTGTGGCGTAGATTCGATGATTTCCCGATTCCACTCGTCACCAAACAATCCTACGCGAACATCACCTGAATTCGATGTTTCAACGGATGTGAGGTGAATTTCATCCACCATGTCTCGGAATTGTTCGTAGACATTCGCACCACCAATGATCCAACATTCATCGCAGTTGTTGTCCTTTGCGAATTGAATACCTTCCTCTATAGAATAAACAATAGTAGCGTTATCAAGCGTATATTCTCTGTTCCGAGTCACCACGATGTTGATTCGATCAACCAGTGGACGGTACATTCCAGGAATGGTTTCCCATGTGGTACGTCCCATCAAGACCGCACTCCTTCCATTGCCTAATGTAAGCCGTTTGAATCGAAGCATGTCCGAACGAAGGCGCCAAGGCAATCCGTTTTCTTTACCAATACACCCATCCAAATCCATTGCAAGGATCATGTTGAGTTGCATTGCAATCAAACCGAAATAGGTGCGGAGATGTGTGGGTGATGTTCGTACCCGACCACTTCGATGCTCTCAAACGTAAACTCATCGATGTCGGTTATGGACTCGTCGAGCTTTATTGTCGGAAGAGAGAGGGGAGTTCGACGGATCTGTTCCCTTGCTTGTTCTAGGTGATTCATGTAGAGGTGGGCATCGCCAAGTGTGTGAACAAAGGTTCCTGCCTCAAGTCCACATACCTGAGCCATCATGTGTGTCAACAAGGCATAGGATGCAATGTTGAACGGGACACCAAGAAACACATCAGCACTTCGCTGATAGAGTTGACAATTCAATTTACCATCTGCAACGTGAAATTGGAAAAAGGCGTGACAAGGCATAAGCGCCATTTCATCAAGTTCGCCAACATTCCAAGCTGAAACAATGATTCGTCGGCTGTTTGGGTTGTTCTTGATCTGTTCAATGGCTTGCTCAACTTGGTCGATGATGCGTCCATCCTTTGCTTCCCATTTGCGCCATTGTTTGCCATACACCGGTCCAAGGTCACCGTTTTCATCAGCCCATTCGTTCCAGATGCGAACACCGTTCTCTTGCAGATACTTGACGTTGGTATCTCCTTTGAGGAACCAAAGCAATTCATGGACGATGGAACGAAGGTGGAGTTTCTTCGTCGTCACCATCGGGAAGCCTTCTGAAAGGTCAAAACGCATTTGATATCCAAACACAGAGAGGGTTCCTGTGCCCGTTCTGTCGCCCTTTTCGACACCCTTGTCGAGAATGTGTTTCATGAGGTCGAGATACTCTTGCACAGGCTCACCATCGATTGGTCATTGATGGAAGCCCTTGAGGCTTACCGAGCATCAAGGAGCGCCAAGAGCCTGAATGCTTCCCATTAATTGGTCAGTAAATCGTCGGTAAAGGGAAGCCAATTCACTTCGAATTTCATGCTCTTCTTTCTCAGCAAGTTGCTTTAATGATGATGCGGTTTGGTTTCCACCATTGATATCGGTTAGCCACTGGTACCATGTGACTCCCTCTCCAGATTGAAAGGTTACAGGACGATGCAAACGAGGCAGTTTGTGTTTCTGAGGTTCCATCATTCCTCTCGTTCCAAGCAATGCAATTGGAACAACCGCACTGTTTGGGTAAGATGCAGCCAAACGTGCCACTCCAGTCTTTCCTGGCAAGAGGAATGGTGCTTCAGTTCGTTTCGATCGTGTTCCTTCTGGAAAGATGCCTAAAGCGCGTCCTTGGTCAAGAACATCGGCCGCACTCGACAAAGCATCAAGACCGCCGCTGTCTCTTTGCGTCTCAATTTGACCTGTCGATTTCATGACAAATCGCGTCCACCATTTCTCGAAGTGCCCATCTTTAGCAAGGTAATGTGTCGTCCTTCGAGATGAAAGAATAACCATGATTGGATCAACATGTGACAAGTGATTGGCTGCTAGAATTACTGGTCCTTTTGGGGGGATGTGGTGCTCCCCTCGGATTCGCATCCGAAATAGGAATCGAAATGTTGGGCCAATCGTCATCCGTAAAAAATTGTAAAACAGGTATCGAGAAGGCTTGTTCCCCGTTGTTGGAATCAGCCAATGTTCACGCAACGCTTCCCACGCAGCGACCACTTCTTGGTCTGCCTCCATACCTATGCCTTGGTGAATAGGGTTTTGATGCTTTTGAGATTAATCGACTCGAGGTATTGATTTGTTCTCTAATCGATGTCGACCCACGGTGAACTCTCACACGTTCCATCATGGTACATGGTTCCATATTCAAAGCCCGCAGAAAATCGAACCTCTTCGCATCCATCATCACAAAATCCATCTGGACTGATAAATGTTAGATGTTTTGACCACGATGATCCTGAATTCCCATCTCCAAAATTGTTCCAATTGGATTGCTTGAAAGCAATTTCTTCCGTGGTCCCATCAGCAAATTTCACAGTAATATCGACCCACAAGGTTTGACTTTCCTGGTATGTTTCCGACTCTTCGAGCCACCATCCGCCGCCACCATTGACAATTTCCATCGTTACCTGCAGTGAATTTTGAGCATTCACGCTTGTTGAATTAAAGCCATAGTCATAGCCTCCATACATTTCGTCGTATCCTTCCCCACAGTTGACGTTGTTACTGGATGTACAACCTGCTATTGTGATCAATAAAATCGAAAAGACCACAAAGGAGCTTTGCTTCCCCATGTCACCCATTTAGCAAGGTTGCTTCATCAATCTTTTCTAATGCGTTGGCTCGATTTACTCTTCTTCAGACCACGTTCGTCGCATGACCTTCCCTGCTAATTCACCAGCATCGAACGCTTCCATGTCGTGATCGACAATGAAGTGCATGACCATTTCATGTTGAGCAACCATTTGCTTACATGTTGGGCACTCAAGCATTCTTGCTTGTTTCATGCCCATGAATTCCATTCGTCCTTGTTTGGTTGATAGACGTCGTCCGGTTCTCATCAGGACGGAAACGAATACAAGCGTAAACAAGACAATGAAGCAACCAAATCCAAGAAACACACCTGAAGGCGGTGGATTCTGCTCAAGTTTGATGTCTTGAACCATTTGATTGTTGGACGAGTTGCGATGTGCTTCGATGTCGATGGTATGGGTGAAGTTCTCGCCTCTGAGATTGAGGAGAATATCGAGATCGTTCTCTTCATTGGTCACATCGATGAGAATCGAATAGTACCCGTATGCATCTGTGATGGATTGGGCTCCTCGGTACTGATAACAAGCAAAGTCACCTGGGATGCATTGAACGTAGACGTAATCGAGCGTAACTGGGGTGCTGTCGGCATAGGTTGCCTTCCCAGTGATGCGGTATGTCTCCGCTTGGGCTGTTGGTGAGAACAGCAATATGAGGAGGATGGGTATCAGTAATTTCCTCATGACAATTGCTCTGTTGCTTTTCTTATAGTATATTGATTCAAGCCTTAGACTCAATCAAGAAGTTGGTTCATGCTTTACGACACCATCAACAAGGATCATGTGAGGTACAGTTAGCGCTGCAAGTCCAATGAAGATGACTTGCAGAAGTGCTGGTTCAAGACCGATGGCCGGGGACTGATTGACCAATACAAGCAACCCTGCTGCCCATGTCAACAACGAAAACACAATTGTAGTGCGAGTGATTTGGAATTGTTGTAATGTTGATTTGAGCAGAATTCCCATGTGCTTGAAGTGGCGTACAGAGTGGATGCCACAAAAGTAAATCGCAAATCCAAGAAGCGGAGGGGCTATCGCAAAGAGAAGAAGGAGGGCGACCACCTCAATGGTGGCTGACTTTCGCTCTTCAGTTGGTTTTGTATATATGACGAGCGGTACCAACACGAGTGTCATAACTCCAACTGCTTGAAGGAACAACCATACCAATGCTGTATTGGAACCGATCAGAGTCTCAAAGATGGCATCAGATTCGGAACGATGGAAGAGGCTAATGCCCGCTAAGACAAGTCCGCCTCGCATGAGGACTTCCGCAACTTGGTGTTCTTTGCTTCGTGGAACAATGTCTCCCCGACCGAAATGAAACAAACTGATGGCTAGGAAAATGAGGAATGCAACGACTGGAATGAGCAACCACAAAACGACGATAAGAGCAGCAAGTCCAACATATGCAACCAAGAACGATACAGCTTTGGCTGGACGATTCATCCAACCAAGATGGATGGCTAATGCTCCATCCATTGCACCGTGAGGCAAACCGATGAATACAACAGCGAGAAGTCCGATAAGGTTGAGAAAATCGATGCTCATCAACTCAGCCAATAGGCTCATGAGATCACCTTTTCAGACCGTTGGAAGAAGTGTTTTGAAACGCCCTTGATGAACGGAAGTTTCGGCATCGCCATGATAACTTTGAGACGCAATCGCCAGTTTGCTTGACCACTCATAAACCGAACGAATTCATCCCCTGTCAGTGATTCTGCCATTCGTCCAAACAGTTTGGGTCCTTGTTTCGGCCAGTTTTTGAGGACAGTGAGAAGGACAGCATCCATCCAGACATCAATCGACTTGTGAGGTCGTTTGAATTGGAGTGGTTTACCAGATTTTGAGGCTTGAATTGCTCGATGAATTTGCTGATGTATGAAGACAAAGGTGTAACCGCTCGCTGGTCGAATCGCACCAGCATTTGCTCCAATGCCGGGTATGTTCACATCATGTCGTGAGAGAGTTCCCATTGGGATAACACCCTTCTCTTCATGAATGACGTTGCTTATTGATGCTCCATAATGATCGATAAGGTAATTCTCGATTGCAGACAAGTAGTAGTCACGTTCCAAGACCTGAGTGCTAAACAAGGTCGATTCGACAAGGGCTTGGGTTGGAGAATAGGGCAGAAGATAGATGAAATGCATTCCTTTGGTTTGATCAACTCGAAAATCCATCAGAACGGCAGTTGAAGTATCAAAGACAGGCTTGTCGACTTCGATTTCTTGGCCTAAAAAGTGTTGAAGCATTGCATTTTTGCTTGCCCGCGGTGGACGTGAATCAAAAGTTTGTGAAGGTTTACTGGCTATCATGTGAGGTTGTTCTATGAAGTTGACACCGTTTTGTTCCGCTTTGTTTCGACAATTTGCCAAATAATTGGCTTTGTGCATGATGTGATAGGGATGTTTGTCTGAATGCATGATGCTCCTCTTCGTGTTCGTGATAACAGCCCACTTGGACCATGATGCTCTTGCACTTTCGATTGGAGTTTCTAGGCCATCCATCTCCCAAAAACCAAGCATATGGTCCCTTGACATTGGGGCTCCGTCTGGATGAACGATGGTAATGTCGTGGTCAGGCAGTTGATCTGCTTCTGAAGCAAGCATCATCGCTGCTATGCCATCGCCAAGGACGTACGTCTTCATCCCCAGGTCCCACCTTGATTCTTGTAAGGTCCGAGAGATGTGTGTAGGCTCGTGTTGTGAGGTTTGCGCGGATGAGGAAATCGACGAAAGAGGCTCATGGAAGCTCGCAGGGTACAGAACAGTTTACTGGCCTTTGACGTAACTTGACGAGGACCATGCCATGAGTGTCTCGATCTCAAGAGTTGGATGCCTATTTGTCTATAGACCTTAGCAGCAACACCGATTGAGAAGTGAGCCCTTGCAGGGAGATAGGCCAAACCACGACGTCCACTTGCGTAGTATTCTTCTGCAAGTGAAAGTAAACGATGAACCGCATCTGTAACGAGTAGTGCTTCATGGCAATGCGGGTTCTTTGAAGCCTCAATGATTTGGTCCGGAGTCATGTTGTTGACCCAAGAGCCTGGGAGATAACGACGACCCATCTTTGCATCCTCGAGTACATCCCGAGCTATATTGGTGAGTTGCATGCCAATTCCAAGGTCGATAGCATGCGGTTTCGCTCGAGGTTCATCGGTGTTGAGGACATCACACATCAGCAATCCAACAGTTCCTGCGACTTTGTACGCATACTGAATCAAATCGGATTCGTTTGCAATCAAGACCTCTTCAGCCTGATCATCGAGCAGTCCCTCTACCAAGGACGAGACGACATTGGTTGAGAGTCCATACTCATCAACCATGTCTGAGAACTGGTTGAGAAGTGGGTGATTGTCCCATTGGCCTTGCTTGAGTTTGTCTTGAATCTGTATGAGATGCTCTGGGCCGTTCTCAATGTCGCCATCGGCCATGTCATCAAGGACACGGCAGAAGGAGTACAACCGAGCAGCATCATGTCCCATCTTGTTGCCAAGGAAACGACGTGCCCAATGGAAACTTTCTCCACTGGTGGCAAGAATGTACTCTGGATTGTCAATTTCCATTGAACTTACCATGTTCTCGACCACACGGAAATGATGTTTCAGCGGTTATAAGCCATTGTTTTTTCGAGCGATATTTACCACAGGAAAAAGCGAACATTATCAAGTAATGACATGAACCTCACATCATGGCTGGTTCGGACAAATCCAAAAAGAAAGCAGCCGTCATTGGTAGTGGCTTTGGTGGCCTTGGTGCTGCGATTCGTCTTCAGAGTGCAGGCATTCAAACGGTCCTTTACGAAGCACGGGACTTGCCTGGTGGAAGAGCGTATGTTTACCACGACGATGGGTTCACGTTTGATGCTGGCCCAACCGTCATTACAGCACCACATGTTCTCACGGATTTGTTTGAACTCACAGATAGAAAGCTGGAAGATTACATCAAACTCATGGAAGTTCAACCCATGTATCGATTGATTTGGAGCGATGGTGATCGATTCGACTACGTTCGAGATGAGGCAACTATGGTCAAACAGATTGCAGAACGCAGTCAGTCCGATGCTGAAGGTTACCAGAAATTCTTCGAATATGCAAAGAAGGTCTTTCACAAAGGCTACACGGAACTTGCAGATCGTCCTTTCCTCAAGTTTTCAGATATGATGGCAGTTTCACCATCCCTCATCAAATTGCGAGCCGACCGTTCCGTCTACAAGACCATCTCAAAGTATGTCAAAGACGATCATCTCCGCCAAGCACTCAGTTTCCATTCCTTACTCGTAGGAGGCAATCCGTTCCAAACCTCATCCATTTACACACTCATTCACTATCTTGAACGTGAGTGGGGTGTGTTCTTCCCTGAGGGTGGAACCCACGCATTGGTGCGAACACTGGTCAAACTGTTCGAAGAACTCGGAGGAGAAATCCGTCTCTCAACACCCGTCAAATCCGTCGATGTCATCAAGAACGGAAAAGGTACTATCCATCGAATTACCGATGGAAACGATGTCCAGGAAGACTACGACATGGTCATCTCCAATGCTGATGTACATCATACGTACAAGAAGCTGTATTCCAATTCAAAGGTCGCTCAAAAGCGAGCAAAGAAACTTGAAAAGATGGATTGGTCCATGTCATTGTTTGTCCTTTACTTTGGAACGGACATCGAATACAACGATGTTGCCCACCACACAATTTTGTTCGGACCTCGATACAAGGGACTGCTCGATGACATCTTCAAAGGAAGCAAACTTCCTGACGATTTCAGTTTGTACCTCCACGTTCCTACTGTGACCGACAAGAGTCTGGCTCCAGAAGGATGCAGTGCGGCTTACGTTCTTGCTCCAGTTCCTCATCTTGGACGAGCCGATGTTGATTGGG
>CAXQWT010000115.1:0-10108 GCA_964227855.1 Salipiger bermudensis
CGATCGGATTCAGCCGCTGAGGCAGAGGTGTGCATCAATGATTCGACATCACCTTGCCAATTGTCGACGCCGGTCCCTCCGAGTTCACCGCTAGAAACACGCATGGAAAATCCAGCTGAATATTGTCCTCCAGCTGCAGGTCCTCCGATGATGTGGAGTTGAAGTTCGTAGGTTTCGCCTGGTGTCCATGCGTACGGCACGCTGTCGAGGATAACTTGCACGCTATTGGATGGTGCTGCGTTGTGACAAAGGCAACCTTCTTTGGCAACATCATCGATATCGTTCTGCTGACCTCCAATTCCTGTTGGTAGCGATGTAGCAAGGCCGGGAAGGAGCAGGAGAAGCAACACTGCAACCACAATGTTGCGGCGTTTTGAGAACGAGGTTGTCAGCATGGCTACACCCTATGTGCTTTCGACTTAGAAGGACCCCTTAAACATTGTTAGTGATTCGCAAGATTAATGTCTTGCAGTGTGCCGTTTTTGAATCAAAATTTAACAGTGCAAGATTTCTTGTGATTCAACCGTTAGGCTTGGTCATGGCGGAGACCCCTTTCGACAACATATACGACCTTTCAACAAACCAACTTGAGCAGTTGGACCAAGCAGAGGACCTCATGCTCAAGAACGACCTCGGTGCAGCAGAGCGCTTGCTTTTGAGCATGCTCGAAGAAGACGAAGAGTGCATCCCTGTCCTGTCAAATCTCGGGCATTTGTACGGCCGTCACCTTTCTGAATTCGAAACAGCAGTCGCATATTATGACAAGGTCCTCCACCTAGAACCAGACAATGCGTGGGCACGGGATGCTCGGCGCAGATATCTACGATTTGTAGACAAATAAGGTAAGTTCAAGGGCGTCATTGCCAAGGGCTTGTCATGGAGTCATCCCAAATCCTCATCACGGGAATTGGAGGGCTAGGATGTGTGTGGGCGGCTCGAGCCCACCAGCGAGGTGCTGGAGCATCCTTACTGATGCTTGATGCAGATGACCGCTTCCCTGAAGTCGAAGATGCCCATATAATTCGCCTAGGTCATACCTTGGACGCCTTGGGTTGCGCCGCCCTTCCTCCGCTCGCAGAACAACGAATGCGGGGCCTTGCAACACGAACTCGTCCCTTTCTTGAACAAGCAGAATTGGTGATCATCGTCGCTGGGCTTGGCGGTGGAACAGGAACAGGAGCATCACACGAATTTGCTCGTCAAGCAAAACTCCACGGTGCGACGGTTCTTTCGATAGCCGCATTGCCGTTTGATAGCCAACCGACAAGAAAGAAGATTGCAGAGGCTGAAATCCAACGACTTGAACACCATTCCGATGTTTGTGTTCAACTTTCTCTTGAACGTCTTGCTCGACAAGCCAGGGACCGAGGAAAAGACTGGAGTATGGGTTCGGAATGGGTTGAGGATCTCATCGATGGATTGGTACGGACGCTTCTTTCGATGGGCCTCATCAATCTCGATTTGATGGATTTGAGGGCGATTGTTCAGCATAAAGGAGGTTCAACCATGCTGGTTGGAACCGGGCATCATGAGCAATTGGAGGATTTGTACAATGCAACCATCAAAGCACCGTTGGCTCCAATGAACGTGGCTGGTGCAAGAGGATGCCTTCTTCAAATCGAGGGAGGTCTAGGGATGACAATCGGTCAAGTTGACGAAATTGCCACAGCCCTTACTTCGGCAGTTGATTCTGAAGCACAAGTGATTCTTGGAGCACGTGTGTCCTCTGAATTAGAGGGGACCATTCGTATTGTTATGCTGCTCTCAGGTATTGGTGAAGATTAATCCAACAATTCGATTTCATCGTCCCATTGGGTTTCATCACCGAGAGCTTCAGGTGTTTGGTTCCAGTCAACGGGGTCGCCGATACTCGCTTCCTGATTTGAAGTATCTTCGGGAGCTTCAACTGGTTCGACTTCGCTTTTCGCCTCTACTGGCTTTTCCGTTTGAGGTTCATCGAAAATCGGTAGTTTCTCAACGGATTGTACGATCCCCCTGTCGCTGTTGATTCGGTTTGTCTTGGCTTCAAGCATACTGCGCTGAGACCACATGACTGTGGCAACAACAAGGATGTGTCCTCCGATGAGAACCGTTCGAACATCATCCATCACGGAGGTGATCATGGCTACACTACCTGCGTATGCATAACCAAAAGCTACACCCCAAAAGAGTGCGTTTTCTTGTGTGAAGAGGGTTGATTCAGAGCCTTCTCCTTTACTTGTTAGAGCCCATATTGCAAGGAAGACCGTTACAATCATGAGGAACAATTCTTCAATGAAAATCAGCGTATCGGTGGATGCTGTATCTACACTGCGAAAAATGCTGAGTACGTGCCAAGTGATGAACAACTGCGTTGCCCAGAACCATTTTCTTGCCACAGTATGGGTTGTTGTATGCATTGCAGCCTGCTTTCGCTGACTCCATGATGCGTACACACATAGGCAGTAGATTGCGAATGAGAACAGATACGGCCAGACACTGAATGATGTACTGCTCAAAAAGAAACGCAGTCCTTCGGTAACGGCAAAGGTCATGACAACCACGAGTGTAGAGGTCATCAAAAGCGAAGGCAAGGGCGAATATCCATCGAGGCTGCTTTCACCTTCCTCGGGGACTCGAATTGCGTTCATCGTGGCAAGTCCAAAGAATCGACCTTGAGCGATTGCCCATAGAACAAACAAACCACCAAGTGTGACGGGTAAGAATGAACCAACTTGTGAAAGAATTCCGTTTTCTCCCAAGATCAAGGAGATGGCGATAATGAACGCTAGTCCAAGAACAAGGGGGAGTGCAAGGATCTTCAAGCGTGCAGGGAGTGTCTGTTTCAGGGATGATTCAGAATCGTTACTGTAACGTAAAATGTTGCCAAGTCGTTTGTTCTTTGAGAGCGGTGCGAGGCACAAATATGCAAGGCTAAACGCAACAAATCCATAGGCAGACCATACCTCAGCATCCATTCTGGCAAGAACGAAAAAGGCCACTGAGAAGAGGGCTAACATCAGCAAATGTGGGAATGTTGATGGCGATAGTAAGCTCTTCAGAAGTGACATCTTTGTCAACGGCTTGGTCTCCTCCATGATTGTCTGTCGCGGCTTGGGTTCTAAAGGCTGTTCAAAATTTGATGCCATATCTACATGAGGTATGGTGAGATGGCCAACCATGGGTGGCAAGGTTTCCAAAGCCAAGCGGCCAAAACGGCGATGGATTGGAATCACCGTTCCCTCATCGATTCGTTCAAGATCCGAGTTGGTTGACCTATTCGAATCTTCGATCTTCTCTGCTTTTCGTGTAAAATTGTACGATTGCCATCTTTCAGACAGCGTTGAGGCCAAGAACTCTCGAACACAATGCCAACTTCCAAACGATGTTGGAATTGCGATCATCTGTGTACTCCTGAGTGAGTACAAGGATGTAAGAGAGGTCTTGCAATCCGAAAATGAACTCGGTTTGTCTTCATTCTCATCGTCTGGGAAAATCCGCCTCGTGCGTGAACGAATGGCACTTTCGAAACCTCGACGTAGGTAGGACACGCTTTTGACCCTCGTTTGTTTGGACAGAGTATGGCCGGTGGAGGGACAGCGCCCCCGTTGAAGTTGGGCGATGTATTGTTGCTCATCGGCGTATCGCTTCTTATAGGAACGTTGTTCATTCAAGAGTGGGACATTCCGGCAAAAGTCAAGTCAGGAGATGCACCTCTTGAGGGGACGTCTCGTACATTTTCAGGAGACGTCCTTGAAATCTCAGTAGAAACAGAAAACGAATCAAGTGTTCGTATTGAAATCTTTGAGGACGGTGATGAAGTCGAAGATTCCAATCTCTTTTCTGAGAGCGGAACTCCTGCTACTGTATCTTACGAGTCAAATGGAGGTAAACTTGCCTGGAAAATCACGCTTGAAAAGGATGTCAATGGTGAAATTGATGTTGATATTCAACGTGCCTATTTCCTTAATTTCTTACCTTACATCCTTGGCGCCCTAATCACAACAGCTGGCGTTCTCAAGAAAAAATCGGATAAAGAGAATAAAGAAGATGTTGTCCTTGATGCAATTATTGAGGATGAAGATTGATCCATTCGACTTCATCATCATCACTGATTGTGTATTGATTTCCCGTCTTGTCAACGAGTACTATACCGCTTGATTCGATAGCCATCAATTGGCATTCTTTCTTTCTATAGACACAATTACTTAGTACAATGTTGGGGTCAATTGTAGGGAGTTCTATCTCACCGGTTTGGGGGAGCCTATCTTCAAAGAGAGAGGCGATTATTGCATTCAGTAAGGTATACAATCCAGAAGATGTTAATTCAATGCCGAGTTGTCCAAGTGAACCTTGACCATCTCCCAAGTGTTCATCATCTATGTTCAAACCTATTCCAAGGACAATACGTTGTTCATCGCCTTTGGAATAGGATTGGAACAGAATACCTCCAACCTTTCTCCATCGGTCACTGTTTCCAGCTCTCAGTAACAGATCATTTGGCCATTTGATGTTCAATTGCTGTGTATGATGCTCCTCCAACCTCAAAGCGTGGGCAATCTCGTGAGCGACGAGCAGTTGCTTTCTTAGGTCAACGGACAGGATGTTTTTTGCTTCAAGCATCCATGAACCTTTGAAGGAATGGGGGTGGTCTTCCCACTTGTTCCCATGACGTCCACGGCCACTGGTTTGAATTGTTGCAGTAAGCGAGTCTCCTGCGGAATAGTGTCCTCTCAGGAGTTCTGCGTTGGTTGAATCAATTTCCCGCATGTGATGATGCTTGTTTGAAACGAACGGATGCCAGGAGGCGATAACATGTATTGCTTCATCGTCATCAAATGTCTTCGTTCGAACGATTCGAGCTGCGAGACCTTTCTGTCGCAGGATGTCAACGCTACGTCTCCAACCTATGTGTCCACGGCATACCAACAGCGCAACTCCATTCATCTTGCACAGTTTGTTGCTTGCCATTGTGTTGGCAAACACACTCAGCAAACCTTCGGGATGGGTGTCGATCAGTGCAGCCTCTTCAAGTGGACCGAGGAGCTTCTCGCCAACTTCCTCTACAGGGATATACGGCATGTTCCATATGACCAAGTCATAGGTTCCCGGTTTCAATGCATGGAGGGATTGACCCTCTCCACTCGGCCCGATTCCTCCCTCGGTAACGTCGACCTCGACTCCTGCTTCTTGGGCGTTGAAACGCGTTGCGGCAACAGCGTACGGATTGACGTCACATGCATGTGATTTCCATCCGAATTTTGCAGCATGGATTGAAAGAGCTCCCGAGCCCGAACCAATTTCGAGAAGATTCTTCGAACCAAATGGTGCAATAGAATCGAGAACGCCGAGCAATAGATCCGTGTCTTCTCTTGGGGGGTAGACGGTCGGAGGAATGTGAAGATTCAGTGAATTCCAGGTTTGAATTTGCACATCGGTTCGATTCAAAAATTGAATCTCATTTTGGGCGTTTTCTGGCTGAAACATGCTCGCCCTCGGAGAAATCAAATATTGGTGCTAAAAGAGCGTTTCTCACATCGGTAGAAGAGAGTTTTTTCATCGGTAAAGTATAAGAAGGGAGGGTAGTTCGCATTGAAAGCCCAAGAAGCAACGTTGGGCCTGTAGCTCAGTCAGGTAGAGCGTCGGGCTTTTAACCCGATGGTCGCGGGTTCGAACCCCGTCGGGCCCGCCTACTGCGCTGCAGTACAACGTTGAGGGCAGTGCGGGGTGAAGTTGGATGGTAGTAAAGAGCGCAACGAAAAAACGGTTAATCGAACTCGGAGTCTCCGACGAATTCGCCCACAAATTGGCTACGGACCGAAACATGGCTGACATCAAAACTATGCCAGCCGATGAAATTGCTAAGATTCTTGGAATCGCAAAAGACAGCGAATCATTCACCAAAATCATGCAAATTATTGCCGATCAAGGTAACCGTCGATCCCGGATCAAGAAAAGCAAGAAAATCACGATTTCATCCAAGGCACTTGATGAATTCGACCGCCCAGACATTTCCATTCGCTTCAACCCTTTGAATCACGAACTTGTTCCTCATCAGGAACTTCTCGGTGACGCAAACATTAGCCCCGATGAGCAATATGCCGTCGAGCGCGATGAACTTACTCCTTGGGGCCTAGAGGAACTGGATGAAGATGGTAAACCTCGTCTCGCAAAGGAGTTGCTGCCAAAGGTCCTCATCTCTGACCCTGTTGTTCAAGCCATTAAGGAAGCAGCAGAACTTGTCGATAATGCCGCTCTCGCAGCGAACCCAGATCATCGTCCACTCGCTGCAGGGTGGATTGCTGACCGTGTTCTCAAGGTCATTCGTCATTCAAAGTCTGCTGGTAGTGCAGTAGCATATCGCCTTATCGTGGAGGGCAGTTGAACCTGGAGTTGGTATTATGCAAGAAATTATTGAATCATTTTTCCGAGAACGCAGCCTTGTTAACCATCAACTTGCATCGTACAACGATTGCATTCCATCAACGGACAACCAACTCTCCCGCATGGAGCGCATCATTCAAAACATTCGCGTTGGAACAGACGAAGAAATCATCGACGACCTTGGTGGCTACATCAAGTTGGACGTCGCCGATCAAGACATCGTCATCCGAATGAAGAACATCACCCTTGGTGCACCAAATATCCGTGAAGCAAACGGTTCATACCACAACGCTTCGCCAATGGAATGTCGACTGCGAAAGTTGACCTATCAATCTCCTGTTACTATCGACTTCACCATTTACCGCAACGGTGTTGCTTCCTTCCCAGAAGAAGGAGTTCAAGTCGGCGCTATTCCTATCATGGTTCGTTCCCGACGATGCCACCTCCATCCAAGTCACATTGCTGATGGACGCGCTCTCGAGCCAACCAAGTCCCCAGAGGATGCTGCGCTTCTTGCAGACCTCCTTCGAGACAAAGGGGAAGACCCTCTCGACCCGGGTGGTTACTTCATCATCAACGGTACAGAGCGTGTTCTTATCTCGATGGAAGACCTTGCACCGAACCGTGTTACTGTCGAAATCAACAAGCGTACCGCCAAGCGTACCGAAGTTGCAAAGATTTTCTCTCAAAAGAACGGTATGCGTAAACCACTCACCGTCGAAAAGCGAAGAGATGGTATGCTGATGGTCAAAGTCAGCACCGCTGGAACCACGCCAATCCCTGTTGTTCTTTTGATGCGAGCTCTTGGTATCGAAAACGATCAAGAAGTGTTCACCGCAATTTCCGGTCCTCAAGAGACTTTCAAGTTCATCGTTGCTAACATTAACGAAGTCAACGATAACGAAGAATTTGAAGTCAAGAGTGAGCCAGAAGCTTACGAATGGTTGCAAAAGAAATTCGCAGCAGGACAACAGAAAGAATACCGTGAAGCACGTGTTAACCAACTTCTCGATCGAGAATTGCTTCCTCACTTGGGCGACCAACCTGAAGACCGAAAGAAGAAGGCTATCTTCCTCGGACGTATCGTTCGTCAGGTCTTAGAGATGGCTCTCAACGACAAGGAACCAAACGACAAGGACCACTACGCAAACAAGCGTGTTCGACTTGCTGGTGACCTCATTGAGGACTTGTTCCGTGTTTCGTCTGGCCAACTCGCTCGTGACCTCAAGTACCAACTTGAGCGCCACCACAACCGCAAGCGAGAACTCAAGATCACATCTTGCCTACGACCTGACGTTCTCTCGTCCAAGATTCTCCACGCTTTGGCTACAGGAAACTGGGTCGGTGGACGATCCGGTGTGAGCCAGTTGCTTGATCGAACAACCTATCTCGCATCTCTCTCACACATGCGCAGAGTGACATCGCCTTTGGTACGCAGTCAACCTCACTTCGAGGCTCGTGACCTTCACCCTACACAATGGGGCCGTCTCTGTCCAAACGAAACACCTGAAGGCCAGAACTGTGGTCTGGTTAAGAACGCTGCACAAATGGTCGACATCTCCGAAGAAGTCGACCCACAAGAAATCCGTGAGCGCCTTGATGAACTTGACGTCTACCAACCAAAGGATTGGACAGATGGAGACCGAATTCACGTAAACGGTGACATCTATGGAATGCACAAGAACGGTAAGAACCTCCTCTCTCAATTCAAGAACAGTCGACGACGTGGAACCATTCCTTCGGAAGTTTCCATTCGTCACGATACCGAGAACCGTGACATCTTTATCAACACCGATAAGGGACGAATCCTTCGGCCGTTGTTGATTCTCTACGACGGAACTCCACGACTTGAGAACAGCCACCTCACCGATCTTGCAGCAGGAAACATCACCTTCCGTGACTTGGTCATCGATGGAATTGTTGAGTGGGTCGATGCTGAAGAAGAAGAAGACCTCTACATTGCTCCTCGACCGTTTGTTCTACCTGAAACCGTGCCACAGGGTCCACTCGCAGGACGTCCTGTGACCCACGAGAAAATCCGATGGATCAATCTTGGGGAACCAGGTGTTGAGATGGCCTCTCTCGAAGCAGAAGTTCGAATGCCCAACGGAAGCATTGAAGTTGCTACGTTCGATGTTCCGTTGCTCTACTCTTCAGAGCACACCCACGTCGAGATTGACCCGCAACTCGTCCTCGGTGTTTGTGCTTCGCTCATCCCATACCCTGAACACAACTCAACTCCTCGTGTTACTGGCGGTACAGCGATGGTCAAGCAATCTCTTGGTCTACCGAGCGCAAACTACCGTCTTCGTCCAGACACCCGTGCACACATTTTGCACTACCCTCACCGCTCGATTGTTCGAACCGATGCAATGCGCACTACGAACTTCGATGAGCGTCCAGGTGGTCAAAACTTCATCGTTGCCATCATGTCGTTGCATGGATACAACATGCAAGACGCTGTCATCATGAACCGTGCATCTGTCGACCGTGGACTTGGTCGATCAACGTTCAACCGAACCTACAATGCCGAGCGTCGCCGATTCCCAGGCGGACAAGTCGAAGAAATCGAAAAGCCTGGAAACAAGCTAACAGAAGTCAAGGGATTGAAGCCAGCAGAAGCTTACTTCCACCTTGAAGACGATGGATTACCTCTCCCTGAGACCTACCTCGAGGGTGGAGATGTACTCGTCGGTAAGACAAGCCCTCCACGATTCCTTGAGGAATCCAACAGTGGAGCCTTCCTCATGGCACAGGAACGACGTGAATCTTCAATGCTCGTTCGTCACGGAGAGAAAGGATGGGTCGATAACGTCTACGTCACAGAATCCGACAACTCAGGCCGCTTGGTCCGAGTGATGGTTCGAAGCCACAAGGTTCCTGAAGTTGGTGACAAGTTTGCCTCACGTCACGGACAGAAAGGTGTCATTGGCCGACTTGTAGAACCAGAAGATATGCCATTCACACAAGATGGTGTTGTTCCTGATTTGATCATCAACCCTCACGCTATTCCATCGCGAATGACTGTTGCTCACGTTCTGGAAATGATCGGTGGTAAGGTCGGTGCAATGGAAGGACGCCGAATCGACGGGACTGCATTCCGTGGAGAAAAGGAAAGCAGCCTCCGTGACGGACTGGTTCGTAATGGACTCGCTCACACCGGTCGTGAGACCATGATCAACGGCGAGACTGGAGAAGCATACCCTGCTGAGATTTTCGTTGGATGTATCTACTATCAACGTCTGCACCACTTGGTCAGTTCCAAGATTCACGCACGTTCTCGTGGCCGTGTTCAGATTCTCACCCGTCAACCGACCGAAGGTCGTGCTCGACAAGGTGGTCTGCGATTTGGTGAGATGGAACGTGATTGTTTGATTGCACACGGGGCTTCGATGGTCATCAAAGATCGTCTCCTCGACGAATCCGATGGTATCGACATGTTCGTTTGTGCTCAATCCGGGCACATTGCTTGGTACGATCCTAAGCGTCGAACTTACGTCAGCCCAGTCCATGGTGACGGTGCTGAAGTGTACAAGGTACAAACTTCCTATGCATTCAAACTCCTGCTCGACGAAATGAAGAGTCTTGGGGTTGCAATGCGACTTGAACTGGAGGACCGAAGATGAGCCGAAAAACCACATTGATTCCAAAGCGAATTGCACAAATTCGCTTCAGCTTGATGGATCCTGTTGAAATCCGTAAGATGTCCTCCGTTGAGGTCAAGACTCCGGACACCTACAAGGAC
>CAXQWT010000116.1:0-55010 GCA_964227855.1 Salipiger bermudensis
CCAATGAACAGGAAGCTCTCGCCAAAGACATTATTTTGGGGCAACTTCGTTTGACTGTCGCAAGTTTGACCATCGAACAAATCAACCAAGACCGAGATTCATTCCTTGAGCTCATTCGTGACAACGTTGGTGCGGAACTCCACAAGCTGGGACTCTATCTCATCAACGTCAACATCATCGATATTACTGACGAATCGAACTACATCGAAAGCATCGGTAAGAAGGCCGCTGCAGGTGCAGTCAACAAGGCTCTCGTCGACGTAGCCAATGCTGAGCGAGACGGTGCAATCGGTAAGGCAAACGCTGACCGAGAGCGTGAAGTTCAGGTTGCTCAAAACGTTGCTGAATCCGAGAAAGGAAAGAAGTCCGCAGAAGTCGACCGACGTGTTTTCGTTCAGCAACAAGAAGCAACTGGTGTACAGGGTGAGAACTTGTCTCGTGCTGAAATTGCTTCGTATCAAGCAGACCTCGAAGAGAAGGAAGCTGAGGCAATGCAACGTGCGGAAGTTGCTCGACGTACTGCCGAGATGGAAGTCCAAAAGGCGCAATATATGCTTGAACAAGAGCGACTTCGTGCTGAAGAAATTGTCCGTGAGGAAATTTCCAAGACACAAATTGAGATCGCTGCAGAAGCAGAAGCCGAGCGCCAACGCCGAATCGCCCAAGGTGAGGCGGATGCTGTTCTTGCTCGTTACAATGCTGAAGCCGAAGGTACCAAGGCGGTTCTTGAAGCAAAGGCGAACGGTTACAAGCAACTCGTTGCAAGTGCTGGTGGCGATGTCAAAGCCGCTGCTACGCTCTTGATGGTTGAGAAGATTGAGGAGATTGTTGCTCGACAAACCGAGGCTATTTCCAACCTCCAAATCGACAAGATCACTGTTTGGGATTCAGGCAATGGTGGCGAGGGTGGAAGCACTGCGAACTTCGTATCTTCCTTGATTCGTTCACTCCCTCCTGTTCATGACGTAGCCAAGATGGCTGGTGTAGACCTACCGGACTATCTCGGTTCAATGAAGGAAGAGTGAATCCGTTAGATTGAAACTCATCGTAAAACGATGGGTCAACCCAGAATACAGGGGTTGATTTGATAGCCGAATGGACATGCAGGTGTTCATGGCAAGTGATTTGGAGATTGCTCGTGCAGCCCAACTGGAACCTATTGAGACCATTGCATGGAAATTAGGTATTCCTTCAGGAGAACTAATTCCGCATGGCCAATACATGGCAAAACTCAGTTGGGAAGGGATGAAACAACGATTCGATACAGCGAAAGGAAACCTTATTCTCGTCACATCGGTTAATCCTACTCCGTTTGGGGAAGGGAAAACTGTAACCACGATTGGATTGACGCAAGCCTTGTGCAAAATTGGAAAGAATGCAACGTGTGTCATACGTGAGCCTTCGATGGGTCCTGTCTTTGGTATTAAGGGAGGGGCTGCCGGCGGAGGTCAGTCACAAGTTCTCCCAATGGAAGAAATCAATCTCCATTTTACGGGTGATCTACATGCAGTAACCTCTGCACACAATCTCCTATCTTCTCTCATCGACAACCACATCAAGCACGGAAATGCGTGCAACATTGATGCAAACCGAGTCTTTTGGCCGCGCGTGGTTGATCTGAACGACCGCTCACTGCGAGAGGTTGTGATTGGGCTCGGAGGCCCAGCAAATGGAAACGTTCGACAAGATCGATTCGACATTACAGCTGCTTCTGAAATCATGGCTATTCTTGTTCTTGCCAAAGATTACGCCGATCTACGAAAGCGCCTTGGAGAAATCGTCATCGCTGAATCGATGGAAGGACATCCAGTTAAATCAGAGCACATTGAAGCAGCCGGAGCAATGGCATTGCTTCTTCGAAATGCCTTTCTTCCGAATCTTGTTCAAACGCTGGAAGGCAATCCTGCTTTCATTCACGGCGGTCCATTCGCAAACATTGCTCATGGGAATTCATCCATCGTTGCAGATCGTATTGCACTTTCATGTGCAGACTATGTCGTTACAGAGGCTGGGTTTGGTAGTGACATGGGGGCTGAAAAATTCATGCACATCAAGGCGAATACATCTGGTAAGGCTCCAGATTGTGTCGTTATGAACGTCACAGTTCGCTCCATGAAGTTGCATGGAAAGGCGTTTGGAGAACGAGGTGGATATCGTCCCTCGAAGGAGGAATTGGAAACCGAAAATGTCCAGGCAGTCATCGCTGGAGCGACCTCCAATCTTGATCGTCATATCAGCAACATGGCCCGGTTCGGAGTTCCTGTTGTTGTTTCCATCAACCAATTCACAAGCGATACTGAAGCAGAACTTGAGGCAATCGAAACTGCGGCTCGTTCAAGCGGTGCTGCTCGAGTTTGTCGAACCGAGGTCCATGCCAAGGGCGGTGAAGGTGGAGCAGCACTTGCTAACGCAGTTGTAGAAGCCATTCACGATCACGTTGCTGCAGGACGTCCATTCCTCCCACTTGTTGCACCTAGTGATTCTGTTGAAGACAAGGTAAACGCTATTGCAACTCGCATGTATGGAGCAGCGAGTGTTCAAATCGAAACAGCCGCAAAGCGACAGTTGAAGAAAATCCAAGATTGGGGGTACGGAAATTTGCCGGTTTGCATGGCAAAGACACAGTACTCGTTTTCCCATGATGCGGGTATGCTTGGGGCTCCGAGTGGGTTTGACTTACCTGTACGTGAATTCCGTTTGAATGCAGGAGCAGGTTTTGTTGTTGCTGTTCTTGGCTCGATGATGACCATGCCTGGCCTTCCAAAACGACCTGCTGCCAACGATATGGATATGGATGAGGACGGACACCTCAAGGGTGTCTTCGGGTGAACATCGATGCATATTCTCAATCAGAGCGAAAATCATTGGAAGCTTCGGATTGAATCTGAGGACGATTTGTGGGTTCTTGCACGACTTGCCTCCAAGGGCCGTCATCTTGCTATGCTTGGCGAACGAAGAGACACTACTACAGCGGAATCTGGGTCAAGAGCAAAGGCCGCTGAACGGAAAAAGATGTGGATTGAATTGAGAATCCTCACAACTGAATATCAATCGTATTCGAATCTGCTTCGTGTTCATGGAACCATCGAGCAGGCACCATTGGACATTGGATCGCATCATACACACCTGATTGAAGTTGGAGATGATATTGAACTGATTTCAAATGAACCGTATCCAGATTTCGATATTGCTCTTCTCAAAGATGCTGTTGATTCAAGCAACAGAAGCAACATTTCAGTCGTTGTCGTTGAGAATGATGAAATCGTCTTGTTTGAAATTACATCAAGAGGACTTCGTGAGGGAGCAACCTGGACAATGCGTGGTGGAGGAAAGCGAGGTGATGTCCGGACCAGTGAAGCAGTTGCACAATCCTTCCAGAAACAGGTTGCCAAAGAAATCCTTGCTGCAACCAATTCAGAATTGCCGATGATTCTGTGCGGACCCGGTCATGCGCGAGAAAAGCTCAAAACGGTCATTCTTGACGCTGAACCCGAACGAAATCTACGGTTGATTGCTACATCAATGGCAGGCCGTTCCGGTGCAAATGAGGTCCTACGAGACGGATTGGCGAATGAATTTCTTGAAGACCATGCCATCAATAAAGAAATGCAATTGCTTGAAGAGGTGTGGAGTCGAATTAGTTCCAACGGAGCCGTAGCCTATGGCCATCAAGACCTTGCTCGAGCCATGAGCGAAGGGGCGATTGAAACTCTCCTCGTTGCAGTAGATCTCCTTCGAGATGAAGAAACACAGATTGATGGTCAGTTAGTGAGTATATGGATTCGTGGCCTCGATGACATTGGAGGGACGCTCGTTCAATGTTCGACGGATCATGATTCAGGAGAGCAACTCTTGGGCTTGGGCGGTATCGTTGCATTACTGCGTTACAAGATGGTGTAGAAGATGAAAATCGTCCACTTTTCTGAACTCGTTACCGATGTTCGGGATTCCATGAAAGGAGCACGGTGGATTCTTCTCGAACAGGACGACATCAAGAATGCACTTCCAGCACTCATGTTCGCTGAATTGGATGGCGTATTGGTTGCTGTCGACCACAGAAAGTCAACGCCTGATGATGGTTTGTGGCAACGCGCAGTTCACCTACTTCTTGTATCGAGTAGTGAAGATGCAGATCAAATCCGATTGAAGAGTGGAATTACCAAGGTGATTTCCAGCGATAACGCAACGTTAGAAGACCATCTATGGTAATGGGTCCGGAGGGAATTGAACCCTCGATCTTCGCCTTGTAAGGGCGACGTCATAAACCCCTAGACCACAGACCCAACCATCCGTCGTCGGTGTCGTATTTGAAACGCTTGGCAATGCAATAACCTCAAAACGGATGCATTGTCACGGTTGGGCAATGGACGAAGAGGCTCAAGCCGCTGCGGCCCGATTGGTTCGCCGTCTGAAAGATGGTTACACCATTACCATCGCTGAATCTTGTACTGGCGGTTTACTGGCAAGTACTCTTACGGACATTGCAGGCGCAAGCAAGTGGTTCAATCAATCATGGGTTACGTACTCCTATGATGCTAAAATTCGTGAACTGAATGTTGACCCAAAGACTCTCGAAAAACGAGGAGCAGTATCTGCTGAAGTTGCGATTCAAATGGCGCAAGGGGCCTTAGCAAGGGCAAATGCAGACATTGCAATCTCCATTACAGGTATTGCTGGGCCAAGTAACGATGGTACCAACAAAAAGGTCGGTTACGTCTATGTCGGAATCGCATCACGTACATGGGCGATTTCTGAAGCAACACAAATTGGAGGAAGTCGACAGGAGAATAAGGAAGGATTCGTGCATTTCGCTCTTCTTACAGCCATACGACATTGGGATCAGGCAATGGAACTTGCAGAGCAAAGCCTACAAAATGAGATTAAACAACGTGAAGAAGAAGCTCGTATCAAAGCACTTGATGAGATTGCTAGGAATCAACGAGCGGCCGCGGCCGCAAAATCGGCAGAATGGCAGTCACAATCATGGTCTGGAAAATCCAATGGAGATTCTGATGGAAATCTTGGTACGGACGTTGAATGGTCCGGAGATTCAGCAAACGAATGAACATGAAGCCTTTTGGAGGGTCGCCTCCCATTGACATTCATGACTGCGGAATGGGGGTTGATTTCGCAGGAGTTGATGAAACGCGGAATTCTCGTAACCACGGGTGTGAAGGAGAAATTACTGTCCTTAGATGACCCATTAAGCGTACTCAACCAAGCATCATCGGTAGGATTTCAACGCGGGATGCTATCGGTCGAAATGCTTGATCAAATGATCGATGCGTCATCTTCGACGCAGGTACCTGAAGTGGGAGCTCTGAGCGTGCCGATTGGGAGAACAATTGCACCAATAAAAGAGCCTGAACCAGTTCAAATCCAGTATCGAAACAATCTTCCAGATTGGAGCGAAAAGAATTTCTCAGGCATTGCAACTGATGTTGACAATGACATATTTGTTCATTATGACATCACTGGGAACAGTACAACAGAGGGGAAAATGGGGCATATCCAAGCATGCTTTAACGACAGATTGGAAAGTATCCGTAAAATGATTGTCAAGAACTCCAGACTGCCAAGAAAGCCTCAGGAAATAGGGCGTTTGAATACAGAATATCGCCGATATCAAGGCTATGAAAATCTTGCAGTGGCGATTGGACTGGTCAACGATCCAAGGCACACGAAAAATGGTCATCTTATGTTTGGCCTTGAGGATGAAACTGGAGAAATGAATTGTTTGCTGACCATTCGTCAAGGTGATGATCGAGATAGGATGCATGAACAAGTTGTCGAAGCTGGATTGATGCCTGATGATGTTCTTGGTGTGAGTGGTTCATTTTCACAAACAGGGGACATCTTCTACGTCGATGATTTGTTTTTCCCGATGAAAGATCAACACCAGAAAAAGAGTTCAGATATTGGAGTCAGCGTGGCATTCTTGTCTGACATTCACGTAGGTTCGAAGACTTTCCTCGAAGCGCAATGGCATAAGATGGTTCGATGGTTCCACACAGACCCACTTGCAAAGACCATCAAATATCTGATTTTGAGCGGTGATTGTGTCGATGGTGTAGGTATTTATCCAGGCCAAGATAAAGAACTAGCAATCCCAGATTTGTTTGGCCAATACAGTGAATTTGCAAGGCTGTTGGAGCTTCTTCCAGATTGGGTTGAATGCGTTATGCTCCCTGGCAACCATGATGCAGTTCGCCCAGCAGAACCACAACCGACATTCGAGAAAGATATTCAGCAAGATTACAACAAAACGACTTTCGTTGGTAATCCTTGTGACTTTTCATTGCATGGTGTTCGGTTGCTATCGTACCACGGAAAGTCAATCGACGATTTCGTGGCTGGCTTGCGGACAGTCACCTATTCAGAACCTGTGGAAGCAATGCGACAGATGCTAAGACGGCGACATTTAGCACCTCAATGGGGGGGTAAGACGCCGTTATCTCCAGAACTTGAAGACGGCCTCGTCATACGAGAAGTTCCTGATATATTTGTGACAGGCCACGTACATGGCCATGCATGCTTAGATTTCAGAGGAACAACGCTCGTATGTTCCTCTACATGGCAAGATCAAACCTCATATCAGAAGATGCTCGGGTTCCAACCTAAACCATGCATGCTCACAATCGTGAACTTACAATCACACAAGTCAACATCAATTCCCTTCGCTTGATGTAAGATTGATGTGCTCGAGAATCTTAGAGAGATTCTTTTCTGTAACAATTGGAACATTTGCTTCAACAAAAGCATTGAGTGACGATTCACGACTTGGATTGAAGCCGATGAAATGACTACCTGGAATCATCATTGAGAGATCCATCTCTGAATCACCGACGGATACGATTTCATCAGCTGAAAAACCATGCATCTTCATCAATCGATGAATAACATCGCCTTTTCCACTTGCATGAAGTCGGCATACGCCGTCATCTGAAAGATAACCTTCATCATCAAATTCGAAGCCATTGGCAATCCAATCATCAACTTTGAGCATAGCAGCAATACTGCTTACGAACAAATCAACTCCTGCACTGACAATAGCAACGTAAATCCCTGCATCCTGCAATTCCTGTACGGTTTCACGGGCACCCTTCATCAGAGCGATACCAGAATACAATCGGAAAAGCTCGTCTTTGTGAATTGGATCTTGAATGGCCTTCCACATTGCAATATCGGAACGCATGAACTCAACATCGGTTAGTTCACCAGCAATAAATCGTGAGAGGTTCTTGCTGTTGTCTGTTCCAAATCCATCGTGCAGTGTTTTCCATGAACTCACAGAGTCCACGAGGACTCCATCACAATCAAAAACGACACACCGACAAGGGATGACCATATGCCAACCCTAGAGTTGCTTGCTTGAAAGCATTCGCATGGTTCCAGAAGATTGGGCCGGTGGCAGCAAGGCCACCGGCCCATCAACTGTTCTCAGTCGTTCCTGAACTTCAGACGATCTTGTTGAACTCGAGCTCTTGGTACGTCTTGATGACGGACCCTTCACCTGGACCTGGTTGGTAGGTGATACGGATGGTAGCATCCGTAAGCGCCTGACCATCAGGAGCGTGAGTTCGTACGAAGATTTGGTCTCCGATTCCGAAGGTAGATTCCTTGAAACTGCCTTGGTTCTCGACCTTGTCAACGAATGTCACAAACGCATCGCTGTTCGATGGATTGAATCCATAGACGTTGCTTGTGTTTGAGAGCAGTGTTGCGTAGGAGGTTCGAACACCATCTGAGTTGGTGTACAGGACTGTTACAGTAACAGCTGCTGTAGCCAATTCAGCTTCGGTTTGATCAACTGTGATTGCCCAGTATCCATCTGCAGTACCAAGTTCCTTGTTCTCGATGTCGAAGGTGACTCGAGGAACACCCAACTTTCCAGTCTCAGCGAGAGAAGATGCCCACACGTAGATTACACCAGAAAGGACGACAGTGATTGCAACCATAAGGATGGTAGCGATAACTGGGCTGACAGCCATTTCGTCCTCGACGATGCGTCGAGTGTCTTCTTCTTCTTCGTCTTCTTCTTCACGGCGGCTTGACATTGCAAGAGCGGTGACGAAGAAGCCAGCAAGGGCTACGACGACGAGGCTTGGTGCGAACGATGGAACGGATCCAATACCGCCACCGAGTTGAACTACGGATGGCAACTTGTCACCACTGCTGAGGAAGTCCTCAGAAGGCTTGTTCGCATGGTTGCAGGTTGTTGGGATTCCAGCGTCACTACCAACAGCGGATGCGTTGGAGAACATGACGTTGTTACACCAGTCACTGTCTTGGAGAAGTGGTCGGCGTTGCGACTCCTTCAATCCATCGTCACCGTATGCACCAGGCTTGGACCATTGGTCACCAACAACACCGCCACCATAGTTGATGTGGGATGTTGGATCATCGGTCTGGAACCGTTGTGCTGGAGACTTTGACATGTCACACTCTGCGTCGAGACAGGTGAGGACATCCATCTCAACCCAGATGTATGGTGTGTCACCGTTGCCGTTGTCGACAATGTAGACATATTCACTGACTGTGATGGTCTCGCCCCATTCTGGAGGTGTGATGTACATGACGTTCTCTGCTTCACCGTGACCTCCACTGGTGTGGAAGGTTACAGCCAACATGTGATCGTAGGTGTATGGTCCTTGATCTCCGCCAGCACCGACGTTGACTTCAACAGGTACGTAGGTACCAGTGAGGACGTTGTTGATGCCTAGGAAGTCAAATCCGACGACGTCATCGAAGTAGTAGTCTGCGACGAGTTCTCGAACGTTCTCAACACGGACACCAATCTCTTGCGTTGCAACACCTTGTTGGTAGCTTGCAATAGGCATGACTGCTGGGTCGTAGTTTGGCACATAACTTGGTGCAGTAGCAGTATCCTTGAGGACAAGGCGGATTTGACAGAAGTCAGATCCACTTGGTCCGATTTGGTGGATACCGTTGTTGTTCAAGTAATCGATTTCCCAAGCGTTAGCAGTGGTTGTTGCATCTGGAACGAGTGTAAAGACGAGGTTGTCTCCAACAATTTCAGTGCTGAAGTAGTTCTCGTACGTACACTGGTCTGTCGATTCAACAGTCCATGTTAAGTCAGCAGCGTTGTGGTCAATGTCGTACTTGACTGCAGACAGGTCGTAGGTCAAGTTGTTGGCATTGGTGTCATCTTCCATGAGGCTGATGGACCAAGGAGCAACCGGAGTAGATCCGTTTGCTGCGGTAACAACTGCGCCTGTAGCAACATCCCAGTCGAGGACGACTGGAGCGTCGTTCACTGGGCTGACTGAGAAGTCAACAGTGTATTCATCTGCATCTTGGTTCTCTGCACCATCATCACTGAGTGTGAGTGTTACAGTACAGGTACCACCAAGTTCGTTACCGGTGTTCTCTGTAATGGTCAACTCGTTTGCAGTGACGGTTACACCGAATGCGATACATTCGGTTGGTACGGATGCACCCCAAGTGTAGACTTGGCGAACAGGGCTCTGCTCGTTGTCCATGTCACGGATGTACGACTTGCTTGCATTGGAGATGTCTCCAAGGAACTTGGAGACGCTACCGAATCCTTCAGGAACGATGTTCGTGTAAGCTCCGTCGTCGACGAAGACTGGCATACAATCAGGGCGTTCTGCATTACAGATTACTGGCTTGTCGTTGATGTTGTTGACTGTCAAGGTCATGTTCTTGGTGTCGGTCAAGCCGTGGCTGTCCGTAACAATGAACTCGAACTCGACAGTACCGAACTGATCGTCGAGAGGTGTGATGGTTACGGTGTGACCGTTCTTGTTCCAATCGACCAAGACGTTGCTGTGGGCAACGGTTGTTCCCTCAGTGACGGTCCATGTGAGAGTTGCCTCATCATCTTGGACATCGTCTGCAAGGTTGGTCAAGGAGAAGGTGTATGCACCACTGTCCTCATCAACTGCATCATCTGCTAGAGTTGCTTGGATTTCAGGACATGCACGCTTGATGTCAACGGTGAGCTCTTGGTTGGTCGCCATCGAAACAGCGTCAACAGTTGCCCAGTCGTAAGCACAGTCAGCCTTTGTCTTGATCATCACATCGTAGTCCTTTGCAGGTCCTGCTGTTGTGGTACCCTTGTATGTACGGTAGACAAGAACTTCGTCGCTGATGGTTCCACTTTCAAGATCGTCATGAGTTGTCTCAATGGAGATGTACTCGCCAAGTGTTTGAACACCTGTGGTAACGGTCTGAGTTGGGTGGACAGTCTGAATGTTCGCTGAACTGTCTTGGACGACAGCGACGATGTTCACTGCATCAGGAGTTCCACCAATTCGGCTGAATGGGATTGCAATTTCGAAGAAACCTGCAGTTGTTGTTCCCAAGTCAGCGTCAACAGCATCTGTGGACAAGGAGCTTGCACCCCAGCCAAGGAATCCATTGGAGTAGAGATCCATGTTGGAGTCGCTTGTTGCCCAGAAGAGGTAGTCTGCTTGAACCGGTAGTGTGTGAGCACCGTTGAGGTTGTAACCAGTGTTTGAACCGCCAGCAACGACATCGAGGTAAATCAAGAGGTCGTTGTTGGTGAGGTCTTCACCAGTCATACCGATGTAGATTGCATCACCCTCACTGTATGTGACATAGAAGTCATTGGTTCCGTCTCCAGAGACCATACCAGGCATAGCATCGTCGGATGGGTTCAATGGCGTGTTACCAATCCAATCCGAGTCATCACCGTCAACAGCCATGATGTCTGGCTGGAAGGATGGTGAAACGTATGCAGCACGGGTTCCGTCAGTGGATACCAATGTCATACCAACCGCAGTTGCAGCACCTGTGAGGTGAGTTGCATCTAGGCTGAAGAGGTTCGCTTCGTCAATGGTTGCAGAGGATACAATGCTGATCTTCTGGTTGTCGAGCGTGTTACCGATACTGGTAACGTAGGCGTTCGAGCCAGCGTTGATTTGCGTTGTCGCTGCAGACCAGGTCAAGTTCTCAACCGATCCAACCGACTCGACAGCGTGGATAGCTGTTGTCGCTGTTGAGGTGCCGCCGTCCCATCGGAACTCGGTGTTCTCAGCATAGACACCAACGTCACCTGCTGCATCGAGTGGATAAATCCACGAATAGTCACCGTCAACCATGTAGAGGCCGGTACCGGTTGTTCCACCGTCAACGGATGCGCCAATTGCAGTGACTGTTGCACTGTCTGCGTAGACACCAGCAGTTGTTCCTGCGATGTCTGCATCTCCTGTGAGTAGGAGCGTTGCAGAGTCAACAGATACACCGTAAGCGTATCCTGCGACGGAGGTTCCATCGAGTGTGAGATCGTCTCCCGAGTTGAGGGATGAGATACCAATTGTGGAGGAAGCGCCTGTTCCAACGAAGGTTGAATCAACATCGCTTACATCACAACCATCGGTAACCATAGCGTTGTCACCGAGTGTAACTGCGTTCTCTCTGCTCTGGATGGTTACCTTATCACAGTCGTTGAAATCAAGTCCAACAGCGTTCGGTGCTGTTCGTCCAGCACTGATACCGATGGTGTTGTTCTCAACAACAGGTCCTGAGTATCCACCAGCAGAGGTTCCGTAGTAGACAGCAATGTTCGCTCCACCGTCGCCCCATGTGTCAGTTACCTTGAGGCTGTACTGACCGGATGTGGTGTAAGAGGTAAGTCGTGCATAGAGGGTGTTCGAGTTGAACGACCCTGCTGCCCAGTTGTCCTTGGTTCCATCAGGCTTGGTAATTTCAAGACCGATTTCACCGCCCCAACTGTCTGATTCAAGATCAACGTAGACTGTCACACCTGATGGGACCGTAAAGGTACATGTGCTCGATGTACGGTATGCATTGGATGCAATGGTACACAACGAGGTCGTTGGTGCAGGTGGGCTTGTAGCGTCTTCCATGTAGATTCCGCCGTCAGCGTCGAGCAACGAGTTGTTGGAAACAACACCGTATCCTGCATCGACTTCAATACCAGCTTCACCGTCTTCTGCGGTTCCGATGATTTCGTTGTTATCGATCTTGTACGCTTGTACACCGTACATCTGGATAGCAGTCTGAGGACCGTTGAAGTAGTTGTCTTCAACTGTGATTCGCTTGTTTTGGCCACTGTAAGCCTGGAATCCTTCTTCAGATGATGTGCTGTTGAACCAGTTGCCGGTAACGAGTAGGTCATCAGCGTATCCATTCGATCCAACCCAAATGTCTCCGATTTCTCCACCGTCAAGGAATTCGTTTCCTTCGATGGTGAAGTTGTCAGCACCAAACTCGTTGGCGTTGTGGGTGTATGCGTATGGGCTTCGGACCAAGTAAACACCAACACCACAGTCGTTGAAGGTGCTGTCCTTGATGTACGAACCATCCGTACCCGTAATGTAGGTACAAACGTCAGTACTCTGGATAGCATTGTTCAATGGGGTGTATCCCTTGAAGTGGGTGACCGTTACGTTCTCCATCTGGAAGAAGTGAGACTCGTGGTCGTAATTGTTCCAAGAGGATTTGTATGCCATACCGCTAGCGATGGTAGCAACTGGATTCAGAGTTGTATCCTTGATCGAAATTGCCATTGCGTCGTAGACGTATCCAAGTTCGAGACCAGTTTGTTGACCGGTGTCAGGGTTCGTACCTACTCCGTAAACTTCCGAATTGTGCATGTACAATTCTGGAGCGTTGCTACCGCTTGCAGCATACCAACGCTGTGTGTCGGAGAACGTGTATGAACCAGTGACAAGAACCAATGTGTTGTTCCAGTTGTGCTCATCGTTGTCATCGAAGTAGAAGAACGGAATGTCCATCATGATCGTCTTACCTGACATGTCACCAGGTGTCGCAGCGTAGTATCCGTACTCCTTGTAAGTTCCACCGTTACCATCAGAGAGGTCACGGCTACCGCCTGTGCTGAGATATCCGGCACAGTTGGAAACCATTTCGTAGGATGTGCTGCTCCAGCTGTAACAGACACGAGCATCGATTCGATCGGTCAGTGTAATGCTTCCAGTGTTTCCACTCGCATCGTTTAATGAGAGGGTTTGGAAGGCATAGCGGAAGTCACCCTTGGTCGAAGTGTAATCAATCTTAGCGACTGTTACAGCTTCGTAACCAGCGAGGTCATCGTTGGTAGTTCCAGTTGAGTCAACACGGATTGTTCGGAACAGGATGCCTTCTGCATCACCGTTCGAATCGGTTGTGCTTGCTCCAGTGATCTTCTTGTTAACGTTCATCAAAACGACGTTGGTGTCGGCCACTGCGTTGGAATCTGCCTGTAGGTTAATGGTGAGTTCTCGCATGCGCTCAAATCCACCAGTTCCCGTGACATCGACCTTGGTCGGATCAACGGTACCTTCGATGAAATCGACTTCGCTTGTTCCGGTAATCTTCACATCACTCAATGTGTTTGCGAAGGTGGAATCACTAACAGTGATGTCACCAGAACCTGCAGTCTCAATTCCTACATTGTTACCCGAGACGGTCACGCTGTTGAAGGAGACATCCTTTACAGTTTGAGGACCGTACTTGTACGCTGCACCGGCACTGTTTGTGATGGTTCCAGAGAGATCGCCTCCAAAGTCCTTCACGTAGTAGATACCAGCGTTGTTCTGACCGTCAAAGTCGATGTTGGTCATGTCCATTTGTCCAGAACCTGAACTTGAGACAAGCATACCATAATCTCCGCCATCAACTGCAACATCGTTCATGGAAGCAGCTGTAGCACCAACGACTTCGATACCTTGATCGGTCGGCGAGGTGATGTCGATTCCGTCAAAGTTTCCGGAAGCGAAGTTACCGCCGATTGCGATACCGGTTTCTGCGCCAGTGATGGCACCGTTCTCAAAGGAAGCAGTACCACTGTCACGTAGGTAGTCACCAAGAGAACTTGGGTCGTTACCAACACGGGCAACGAGATCAAGTCGGTCTTGGTAGTTGTCTGCACGGTTGTGTAGAACGTCAACGTACATTGTTACTCCAGTGATCGATGAATCAGAGATGTCAACGATAGGGAAGGTCATACGAGCTCCCTGTCCTGGGTTCATGTAGTAGCTGTAAGCGTAATCCAAACAGATGTTGTAGTAACCACCGTATCCGACGTAGCCTTCAGGTGGCTTGTAGACACCTTGACCACCGTGGTAGGAGTTGTAGTAGTAACCCCAGTAGTGGTATGGGTAGGATCCGTAGGATGGGTTCGTGTCTTCACTGATTTCGCCCCAGCGGAATCCGAACTGGTCTGGGTAGTAGTAGTAACCTGGGTAGGAAACGTACTGTTGTGGACCTTGTGACCAGTATCTCCAGATGTAGTATAGGTAACCGTCAAAGGAACCGGTGTAGCCTGGACCCCAACTGTAACCGTAGTCGTTGCAGTGCCATGATGCGACACCACCTTCACCACCAGCATAGGTAGCAGCTCCGTTTCCTGACTTAGGATCGCTTGAACTGTATGGGTAGTAACCCAACTTGTCAGGTGTCGAGATGTTTTCTGAAACTTCTCCAGATCCATCATCGTAGGTGATTTCGATGTTCCATCGGTCGGTCAACATGTAGTACTTGCTTGAAGCATAGTTGTATGTTGGGTGAGCGTTACCTCCACCGTAGATGGAGTTGGCTCCAACTTGTAGGTAGTCTCCTGAACCTAGGAATGCAGTGAGATCAACTGCATAGGTATGCCATCCAGTCGATTGTCCCGAGAGGGATGTCGAACGGTAGATGGTTGGTAGGCTCATACCTCCGTAGACGTCAACACCAACGGTGTTGTCTGTCGAGGTAAATCCATCGATTTGAGGAGCACCGTTGTAGGATTGGATACCAACAGCAGCGTTTGATACAGCGATGTTGCTGTATGCACCACTTGCTTGCTCGACCCAGAGGGCGGTACCTGTGTTTCCGACGTTGATAATGCTCGATGAATCGATGTTCGCAGAGCCGCCATCGATTTTGACCGTTGCCATTTCATCCGAAGTAGCAGAGGAACCATAGATGGTACCTGAGTTCTTCATGACGAGTGTAGCACCGTCACCGATGTAGAGTGCAGCACCTGTGGTAGAGTCTTGAGCGACGTCACGGACGGTACCGCCATCAACTTCGAGTATTCCATCTTGGACATCGATGTGAAGTGGGTATGTCGAGGATACAGCCTGGAGTGCACCAGTTGCAACGCTTGACTTACCGACGAGCAACTTTCCGCCGTTTGAGAGTGTCAAAACAGGCGTGCTTGTTGCTGTGGACTTCACTTTGAGAACAGCACCCATCAACTTGATGACACAACCGTTGAGGTTGAGATCTTCCGTCAATGTCATTGGCGTTCCGTCAAATTCGTAGATGGTGTGTCCAGCAGGTGTTGTACCGTTGGTTGGTAGACCGGCGCCAGTATCAGCGTCGACCCAGTTAGCCAACCAAGTACAATCCATGTTGGTTCCGTTGAAGTCAACAGGGGCAGGTTCGAGCAACATTGCAAACGAACTGCTAATGGTGAATCCACTGGTAGGATACCAAGCATCGACTGTTGTTGTTTCGTTCTGTCCAGCAGGACCGAACGCACGGAGGTTGTGGTCGGAGTATGTGTTGCCGTTGCTGTCACCGGTGATGACCCAAACGTCAGCTTCTCCTGCTCCATCAGTGATGTGCGATCCAACCTCAAAGAGTTCGGAACCAGCGCTGTTAACGACGCTTGCACTGACGACGTGGCCGCTCTTGTTGACTTCCCAAATCTCTGTGACGCCGTTAACGTTGACGGCCTCGAGTCGGTAAGCACGGAGTTCCGCAAGTCCACCGAAGTAGGTCACTGCAGAACCAGAGTTGTAAACGTCACAGTCTCCAGTGTCTCCGTTGGAATCAGCACAGTCGTTTCCGTTTTGGTCGACCTCAATCAGGCGGATGTCCGCGTTTGAACTACCGTATGCGAGGTAGACACCGTTTCCAGCGTTGGAACTCGTGATGCCGATGTTACCAAGGGTCATCTTGGAGTTACGAGCGTAGACGGCGTGGTCTGTGCTTGATGTGTGTGTCAACGAACCGCCATCGAAAATCATGGTGTTTGGAGCAGCACTGCTTGAACAGCTGCTGTACAAACGGTCTGAATCGATGGTTGTAGCATCAATGATCCATCCACAACCAGCGACACCGAATCGTCCGGAGTCAAGGTTGGTGACAACCATTGCATCAGTGGTGATTGCGTTACCAGAGAAGTCAATGTGACCTGCAGTAACATCAGCAAAGATCGATGGTTGCATGCGGTAGATGAGCATGTCACCGGTGGTGACGTCGTTCATGATAGCATGGTCACCTGATGGACCGTTCGCCGTGCTTGAAGAGCCACCTGGAGCGATGGTCAAATCAGCACTTCCCCAATCCACTTCAGTCATGTTGATGTGACCAAGTGCGTTGATCGATGCGCTTGAGTAATCGTCAGCGTCGAAATTGAACAACTTGACTTCACTCGATACACCAAAGTCCGACGAGAAGACTGTACCGGATTGTGCAGTTCCCGATGTGACGGTAGCGGTAACGTTTGACACGGTGACATGTTGGAGATCGGTGTCAATCAAATTGACGTACGCGTTCTCAATGGTCACGTTCTCAACGTGGAGCATACCACCTGTTGAACCAGGGTAGTTGACAATCGCACCAGCCCATGATTCACCATCTGTGTTACAGTTGGTCATGGTACCTTCCTTGAACATTGCATTTGCGCTCGAAGGGAGGTTAATACATGCCTTGTCAGCACCGGAGATGCTGAAATCGTTCATGGTAATGCCTGTTCCTTGACCGCTACCGTGACGGATTGCCGTCTCGACGTTGGTAAAGGTGACGTGGCTGAGCGTGAAGTTTCCAACGTTGCTGTTGGAGTAGCACGGTCGAGTACCACCAGAGCTGTCAGCACAGTATGCGTTGTAATCGCCATGGCGTGAACCAGCGGAGATCGCTGCTGTGCTTGTGTTGTTGAAGTCAACGTAGCTGAAGACGTGTCGGTTATCGGTACCGCCTGTAGTGGTACAGTCGTCCGTGAAGGACAGACCCTTCCACTCAGCGCCATTTTGTCCCTCGAAAAGGATGTGATGGCTTGCGTTTCCGGATGCCGTGACTGAATCACAAGAACCGTCAACAGAGATACCTTTGCCTTGTGCCACTTGGATGACAGTACCTGGCTCAATGGTCAGGTCGCCGCCAGTGACGGACAGGAAGTCGCCGTTCGGGCTGATTCGGTATGGTGAACCTTCGTTGTCCCAGATACACTCAATGTTGTTTCCTGAACAATCGAGGTCACTGTCAATATCAGTTCCCTTTCCTTCGAATGGCATTGCACGGACATAAACACCACAATCGGTGTTGGTGTTATCGTAACAGTAGTAACTACCGTAGTAACTCCACCATGGTGCAATGGTTCCCGGTCGAGCAGCAGAGTTGCTCGAGTATGGCAATGCAGGCATGTTGGTTCCCCATGTTGTGATACCTCGCTCAAGAGCAGTTGAACCGCTGTCGATCATGTAGAGGTAACCGAGACGACCAATTCGAAGTCGGTCGTTGCTGTCATCACCATCAAAGGACTTCTGGAAGTAATCGAACTTGAAACCTGATGGCAAATCGATGTTTGCGTTACATCCGGTCTTGTATTGGTTCCAGTAGTAGCTGTATGCACAGTAGTAACCTGTTGGACGTCCGTTGGATGTACCTGAGATAACTTCTGCAGCGTTGGTTACGGACTTGATTCCTGTTGAGAAGGTCTCGTATCCGTGGTCGTTACCGTCCGTAGAGATACGGAAGTTCGTGGTGTGAGGGTTGTTACCAGCCATGTATCCGCCACCAGGGTTTCGCATGGTGTCACCCTTGGTACGGGTGTGGTCCATGTATCCTACAGTAGCATAGTCGTAGTATGCGTTACATGAGGAATCATACTTGAACTCAATCTCATTGGTAACGTCATAGAAGATGACTTGGTAGTCACACAGGTATTGTGTGTTGTATCCCATGTCTCGCCATTCGACGATAAGCATCATGTTTGGATCACCGACTTCGAAGCTGTTCGCCGTCGTTGTCTTGGCGTTGGTTCCACTAGATGCTGTTGATGTGTCAACAGATGTTGCGTAGTATGTGATGTAATCGCCACGCTCAAAGTTGGAGAGTTCGACTGACCAGTCACACTCTGCGTCAACACAATCGGTCCGTTGTTTGTTACCGGCTGGATTGAGTTTCACAGCGGTGTACGAACCGTTGTTCACGCTGTAATAGAGCGTAGGACCTTCACCGATGGTGTTGTTCACGTTCAATCCTGATGGTGGATCACCAGCATCGGAAATTGTGTAGGTGAACGTACGAGACTTGCTGTGCGAATCTCGCATTTGTCCGTGGTCCATGGTTGGAGCGCTGGTATCCGGTGTTGGAGCAACATTTCCTACCTTGTAGGTTGTTGAACCAGAGGAAGCCATGCGTCCGTAGTAACCTGCGCTAAGAGCGAATCCACTCCATCGGTAGGATGTGGAGTATGCGTAATAGTATCCGGAGGAACATCGTGCATTGGTGCTTGTAGAGCGGTAGAAGTAGTAGAAACCGTTTGTTCCTGCGCAGAGCCAGTTGGCCTTGGAGGTACTGTAGGTTCCGTTCCAATCAAACTTACCGAAGGTTCCTGTGATGTCAAGACCTGCTAGCGGGATGTTGTATGCAGCGGTGTAACCGTAAGTGCTTACTTGAGTAGCAGTGCTACCACCAGCGAGCTTGCCGGTTTCGATTTCTGGTGTTGAGTCACCAATACCGACCATACCCCAATTGTTGCCAGTGGAATCGTAGTGGTAAATGAGGTTCATCTGAGGACCGTTCTTTGCACTGATTGCAAGGAAACCGCCGTCACCTTGGTGCATCTCCATCATACCTGATCGAGTTCCACCGTAGCCGTTGTATCCACTGCTAGGGCTGGTTGTCCACTGCATCTTCCACTGTGAGTAGAAGTAGTACGAGGACGAGTAGAAACAGGAGTAACTACCTGTTCCACAGTTGGAGACATCCCACTCGAAGAGATACTCATCGCTGTGGTCGTAATAGGTCATTTGTCGGTCGTGGTAACCTTGAGGGTTGTAGTAACTACCAGAGTGTACGTCCGTTTGTAGGACGGTGAACTTCTTGGCAGTTCCAGCGTTTGTTACATCGTCAACAAAGAACCAGTTGGCGTTTCCGGCAGTTTGAACCCATGTGGTTGGGTTGGTTGCAGATGCAGGCGGGGTTGGGTCGTAACCAACGTTCGCACCGCTTCCGCCAGTGTTCAAGTCTTGGAACTTCCAGTAGTACTCAACGTAGTCGCCTGCGCTGATGTCTGGTGTTGTCGCCTTGAAACGGCAATCGGTAGATGTCGTGCTGCAAGATTGAACCGTTGTCGCACTGACAGAGGTCCAGGTTGCGTTGTTGATGCTGTAGAACAACTTGACACCGTTTGTTGAGGTTGTATCAATTCCAGAGAGGTCAGTCAACTTGGTGAAGAAGGTGCGCTCACCTTCGACGTAGGAAGTGAGACCTGAGTACGGTACGTGACTAGAAGTTGGGGCGTCCGTGTCAGATCCACCAGAGTAGATGACTTCGAGGTAGCTGTTGGAACCACCGCTGTTGTACGAGCGAGTGTAGATGTAGATGCTCGAGGTCATTCGAGCACCCATTCCGACAGTACCGGAGTTCGATTGTGCGTTGATAATGTAGTTGTGAGAACCTGTGGAAGAAGAACATGCAGTTCCTTGTGCGTTGTTGTTGTCACAAATTTCAGCAGTCTTCCAACCTGTACCTTGGGAGTAGGTACCTGCAGCAGCCGAGTTACCGATTGAGGAAATCAACTTACGCTCGTTGGTGTTCGAGTTCGAACCAGACAACAAGTTCGCAGAGATTGCTCCGGAACAGGATGCAGAGGAAATACCGTAGTTGTATCGTGCGTCAGTACCACACGCTTCAAGAACTGTAGCGGTGATCGCTGTCGACGAAGAACTACCGTATCCGTAGTTAACGTATTGCTTCCAGTTGACTTCTTCAACGGTAGCACCGCTTGGTAGAGCAGACGAACTAGTGAACGTATACTTGTGCCAAGGGATGTAATAGTACGAGCCGTAGTAACGGTAGAGGTAAGCGTAGGTGTTGTTGTAACAGTAACCCCAGTAGATGTAACAGTATCCACGGTTCCCGCTGGTGACCTTGATGGTTGGGTCGAGAGCGAGCGGGAATGCTCGGTCTTCGGACATCAACCAATCCGAATCAACGGCGGTTGTGAGGAGGACCATTGGGCCGTAAACTTGGATAAAGTACGTTCCGATGTATGGTTCCATTCCACCGTCTTCGAGAACAACTGGCTCAGGGATGGTGGCCAGGAGTTCACCGGATTCGATATGGCGGATTTCAAGTTCGCCTTGTGTCGTGGTGATTTCTTCTCCGAGAGCTACACCGTCGAGGAATAGGCCGTAATCCATTGGAAGACGGATGGTCTCTGTCATACCGAAGTACGCTGAGATTTCGTCGAGAACTGGGCGCTCTTGGATGAGAAGGTTCTGCTTGACTTGAGTCGTGTCGACGGAGTAGTCGAGAGCAAAGCCTTCTGCGAGTGGGTAACGAATCACGTTTCCACCGACTTCAACGTCACCAGTTGCTGGAGCAGCATTGTATGGCATTGGAGCGGTTCCTGTGATATCGATGGTTACGAGCATTGGATTCAATCCAGTGACGATAGGATCGACGTACTGGTTTGGTTGGATGCTCACACCGTTGGCAACTTCTGCGCCGAATGTGGTCGTGAAGACGTTCTCGTTCACTTCCCACCCTTCTGGCGTTGCCATGATGTTGAGGTTGATGTCCTCAAAGGCCCCACTGTCAGCAAGGTAGTGCATTGGCTCATCACTTGTGAGCTGTGCAATCTTGCCATCCTCAGTGAGGAATCCCTTTGTGTTCGCCTGCCTCATACCCAGGAGTTCCTGAGTGGCATCGTACTCATAGGTTGTTTGTTCGATGGTCGCTGGCAACTTGAAGAAATCGTCAACTTCTGTGACGATCTCTGCATTGCTGACAGTATCGGTTGCTGTGTTGTCTACTAGGCTTGTCATTGGCATGAAGGCCATCAAAGCACATAGTAGAACGGCAATTCCGATTCCACCCATTGCGGTTTTCTTTTTCTTATTCTTGTTTCCCAACATAGTCATTCACCCCATACGGACTGTATGCAAGTGCAACCACGTCCTCCACCACTTATAGGAGTTGGGGTGCAAAATCTTTGAATTCCGATTTTCACAAAGGAAATGAAACGTTATACTGAGAGCGATTTTTCTATCTCAATGGTACAAACAATTTGTAAAATGAACATTTATTTTTATTTATGAAATTGAATAAACCTATTCACCAACGATCGAGAATTCTGATGGCTCGAACATGAAAGTAATAAAAAAGGCCAGAGAGGGCGCCGGAACGCCCTCTCTGGCGGCTCCTGTACGTTCAAACGTACAGATTACGACAATTCAGTCGTTACTGGGAAATCAGTAATCCCAGTCCTTGTCTTCGCCGTCGCCACCGCCTCGTGAGAGGATGAAGGCTCCAGCGATGAAGGCTACAACGACTACGCCACCAATGGCGCCCCAGGTCCAACCTGGAAGTTCGCCACTCGCAGCATCGTCGCCGTCGGTATTGTCGTCGATGATCTCTCCGCCCTCGTTAGCCTTGTAGAAGGCTGCGTCAGCACCAGCATCGCCGGAAGACGATGCAGTTCCTGTGTTGCCAAGAGCATCCACCGGTACAACAGCGAAGTACACAGTGTATTGTCCTGGAGCGGTACTCATCATGACATCAGCTGTCATTGTATCAGCGCTACCTGTGTTGACACAGGTTGTTGGCATGTTTGCTTCAGTGAAGGCTTCACGGTTCTTGTAGCAGACGTTCCATGAGGCGACGTCCGTAGCGCTTGCATCGCTTGAACTCCATGTCAGAGTCCACTTGTCGCCTGCTTCCGTAACGGAGACACCTGTTGCGGATGCCCCTTCAACTTCCTTATCGGCAACAACAGTTGCAGTGCCGACAGGCGTGCTGCAAAGTCCATCGTTGTTGCAGACTGCAACCTCGATGTCATAGGATGCACCGTGCGTGGTTGAGGAACCGCTGTAGGTGTATGTAACAACAGAACGATCCAAGTCGACTTCAAAGGCTACATCGTTCTCGTCAGTAATGCTGACAGAGATCTTGTCACCTGCGAGTGGCGTTCCCGAAAGTCCCCAGTTCATGGTGATGTCACCGCCCATACCAGCAGCAGCGTTGAAGCTGCCAATGTATGCGGATGGTGGATCCATTGCTTGGAGTGGCGCGTCAATGAGCAAGAATTTACCTGCAGGCAGTACTGCACCATTGAGAACGGCAGAGAGAACGGACTTTGTTGAATCATCTTCACTGTTGGTTGCACCGTCAGCAAGAAGTTGTGTCAACAATGGGCTGTCACAGTTTGTAGTAAACCAAAGCGAAGAAGCACCGAGTCCAGAATCAAAGATCATGTCAATGCTCTGTTCAAGGACGTCGTTTGCTGCGTAGGTCGTTACAGGAGTGTATTCAACAATCGCAACTGGGCTGTATTCTCCGGAGAGCTCGCCGCCAGCGCCGTCAGGTAGTGTGATGCCTGAGCAGTCATCAGCAGCACCATCGTCAACGCTGATTGTGAACGCAGCCTTGCTGAAGTATGTCAAGGAATAATCCATCGTAATTCCACTGGTGGTTGAGTCGGATGCGACTCCGTCGTTCCAGATTTCGATGATGATTTCTTCACTGACTTCACCGCCATGAGCATCGGTGATGGTCACAACAACCGGGAAGGTTGTTACGAAGTCTTGAATGACTGGTGTTGTGCATGTTCGTGCGACACCACCCATTCCGCCGCAACCTGCGAGTGGGACGCTTTCAGCGCCTCCAACCCAAGTGTAGGTGAGGCCATCGCCAGTAACGTCATCTGCATCGAAGACTGAAACTTCGAACTCGAGCATGTTTTCCATACCGAGTTTGAGGTCGCCTTGAGTAACAAGGTCAAGTGAGGAGATAACAGGGAGGTTGTTGCGTACGTCCTTCTCCATGGATACGACGTTGTTACTTGGCTTCTGATCGGTGGTCTTTCCGCCCATGATCAATTCTGCTTCAATGGTATATGTTCCAACATCGAATTCGACCATTGTACATGCGTGACCTTGGTCGAACGCCATTGGTCCCGTACCAAGCAGTGCGTAGTTGTAGGATGGCTCGACTCCTTGAAGACATTCGTTTTCAAGAGCTGTTGTAACCTCACCAGTATCTGTGTTGGTGATTGTAAAGGAGACGTTCCAATCGTACAACTCAGTTGCTGAAGAACCGCGGTGTTCAACGGATGCGTCAATGTAAGAGGTACCGACAGAAAGGTCGCCTGGTTCACCTGCACCGACGGTGAAGGTTGCGATTCCTGTACCATCGCTGTTGTATCCTTGGTTAACAGTCAACATCGAAATGCGGATGTCGTGGAACGTGCTGAGTGTTCCAGTGATCTCGTCTGCGTTGTTACTTGTAATATCGTCCTTGTTGAAGGATTCTTCACAGAAATTCGCATAAATTTCTTCTGTCGTTGTTGGATTTCCTTCTTCGTCCGTCGAGTTGACGACAACGGTGTCAATACAGGATTCGAATTGACCGTAAAGGGAGTAACCGCCAATGGCTACGTCGACGCTGTAAGCAGCCTCTGTGTTGCTTGTGTCAGGTAGGACTGAACCGGAGTAAGTCCATACACCGTTGCTGATGTCATCGGACATAATCGTTCGAATTTCAGTAATGTTGTCGGTTGGATCCGATTCGTTCTGGTAGACCATAACAACTTGGTCAGTTCCAACGTTGACGGAGTGAACGAGGGAGCCTGCTGAAGCAGCGAGAAGATCAGTACCGTCGTTCGCAGTTGCCTGGGAGACATCGCCGTTGACGTCAAGTTCCATGGTCAAGTTGTGTGTGATGAAATCGGACGAACCGTTCAATGTAACACTGACTGTGAAGGCCTTTGCACCTTCGCCTGTTGCGACAACAGAGCCGTCATCCCAAGCGATGTCGATTTCGATGTCGAGGTAGTCGACGACTTCGACGTACACTTGTTGAACGTCGTTACCTGGATCAACGTCTTGGTCAGAGTAGGTCTCGATTTGAATGACGTAGATACCTGCTGAAGGCGTCCATGTAGCATCGCCACCACCATACTGAATGGTCGTCTTGCCACCCTTGAACACTGCGCCTGCAGCGAGAGTTTGATCGTCACATACGCTCGCGTCATCACAGATAACGTCAGGGTTGTTGAATTCAAGGTCTGCACCGGAACTGTCCTTTGCAAGCATCAACGGGTTTCCGTTACCGTCAGCAATCCAAACTTGGGCTTTGTAGCCGAGTTCAGTGATTGGCTGATCTCCGGAGTTCTGAATGAAGACTTCGAAGGTCGTATCTTGACCAACGAAGAGTTCGTTACGGCACTCTGGGTTGCACTGGGTTTCTTTCGGTGAAGTAATAGCAACAAGTTCTGCATCAGCACCGTTACGGGCACCAGCGTCCTCAATTACTTCGGTTGTTTCTAATTGTGTGATGTCGATGTTCGCCATTAGGCTAGCTACCAACAACAGCACGAGCATTACAGGGGTAATTTTTCTCATGTCATATCCTCCAATAAGGGCGGTATCTCGCCCTACGCAAAATGACGTATATATACTATGGGTGCGAATATTATTGAAATCCCGTATAAAATTAAGAATCTACGGAAACATTGTACTGCAAGCCCTGCCCCGTATCAATTTGCAGATCGCAATGCCTCAGAAGGTTCGATTTTGGATGCCGCTCGAACGGGAGACAAGGTGGCAAGGTAGACCAAGAAAGCACCTCCAATCAATACCCAAAATACTGTACCCCACGGGAGAACAAGCGACGCACCCTCCTCTTCCCATATTGCTGAGTGAAGCCCTATGTGGAACATTAAGGCAACAATGACCCCATTCAAGATACCGAGTAAGGATACCCACCCAATCTCGATGAGATGAACGCGCATCACCATGCCCTTGGTGAACCCAAGCGCACGCAGCATTCCAATGTGCTTTCTGCGTTCGGAAACCGAACGGTACGTGACAACACCGATTCCTGCAATACCAATAATCAATCCAATGGCAAGATAGCCCTCAAAGAGTGCAAGAATCGAGAGAACCAGCGATTGAATCAAAGCAACATCTTCTGCGATCAACGACACATCGACACCTTGTTTTTCCAAATCCAAACGGAGATCTTCAGCAAGTTCGGTTGCAGCCTCGCGTTCAGAAGCAGATTTCCCAGCAGCTGAAAAATAACGGACTTCACTCGAATCAAACGACTCCGAGGCAACACTTTCCTCGGAGACTGATACATAGACTCGAGTCAACGAACCGTCGTATTGCTCTGTAACGGATTCCGAGGGCATCCAAACTCCAGCTGAAAAAAGATACGAGGATTGCTCGAGAATTCCACCAACCATCATCTCTCGCCGATGGCTTGGTTGTTGAGCATCAATGATTGTGATGTTCTCGCCAACCTTGACAGAAAACACGCCCACGCTGGTTCCATCAAGCGAAGATTCCAGCCCGAACGATGCGTCGACGAAGACAACATCACCCCTGGCATGCATGGTAGACCATGCTTCTTCTGAAGAACCCCCAAGCGAAGAGTCCCAGAGATGGAGTGGAAGGCCCCCGTGCTCAGCAAAGCCATCATCAACACCCCGGAGGATGTACGGCGAACGTTCTTGTTCTTGATTTTCAATGAAGGCTTGAGCACGATACACACGCCCTACAGCATCGATGTTTTCCACGTTTGTGTTCTCAAGACCCCATTCATCCAATGGACCCTCGAGCTGCAGGGGCCGGGATCTGGATGCGGCAAGCATCAATTCAAATTCGCCCTCGGATTCTTCAACAAATGAACTTGAATAGTTCTCGAATTGGAGAGTGTACCCGCTCAGTACAATCACTGAAAACACCGTAATGGAGAACATGCCCATCACCACGGCTGTCCGGAGTGGCTTGTGCAATGGATACGAGAGCGCAACAGGAACAACCGGCCCACTTCGGAATGAGGCGAGACGAAGAAAACTCCGAATCATGAGAGGGGCTAATGAAGAAAGGACGAGTACGCCTGCAAAAACTTGAACCAAGCCGATGACAATAAAGGAAAACTCGTTCGGTATCAAATCCGCACGAACAGGATCAAGTGAAGCAGGTAATGCAGTCCAAAAGAGAAGAAAGACGCCTATGAAACCGATGGTTCTCCGAGGTGCTTCACGGAAGGTCGGAAGCGAACCATCAGGTCTTCGCTTTGCTCGAAGTACGGGAATGATCCAAAATAAAATCGGGCAAAGGAACAGCACAAGCGAGCACCCGAGGACAATCCATACGCTGTGTGCGAATGGGCCACTACCCAGGACAAACAGGCCAGAGGCGAGAAGCGTCATGGCAAATGCCCCGATAACGAAAAGATACAGGCCCCAAGGGACATGTTTTGGAACCCTTTGAGGGACGTTCTTCAGAGCATGAACAATGATCATTCTTGAAGACCAAAGGGCAGAACCGTACAACGTTACCATTGCAATATGGAATCCCCAAAACCATCCAGAAAGAATCGATGAAGCATCGACATGGAATGAAAAAACATCAGCCCCAGCAGAAGCGAATACACTTGAGAAGCCGATTCCAATCATCCATGCGAGACCAACTCCAAGGAGCGAGCCTATCGAGCAGCCGATAAGAGCTGCAATGGAGCCTTCGATCATTGCCACGTACCTCAGGTCCGAACGCGTCATCCCAAGTGCACGAACCGTGGCATACTCTTTTTGTCGCACATCGACAAGCATGGTGATGATGGTGATCACAAGCAGGATACCGGCTGCAATCGTAAATGAACCAAAGACAAGGAACATTGCAGAGAGCACTCCAGACGAAGCATCGGCTTGCTCGAGAGCGTCCAATTTAACAGCCTGAACAGAAAGAAACAATTCATCAACGCCCACCAAGGAATCAAGATGATTTTCCAGAACGATGAAATTATCCGAGGAGATGTTGCTTAGGACCAGCATTGAGCGTTCGTGTTCATCAGCAGCAGCCAAAAACTCTGCATCAGTCATGTTGATCAATCCGAGAATGACTGGGTCCAAATCAGAGAGCGATGACAATCGCTCATCATCAACAAACGAACCATTGATGGTCAAGTTGAGCGACTCATCAGAACCAAACGCATACTGAAACAATCCCGAGACCGTCATGTTCCCTTGCTCAATATTTGAAAGGGGTTGGAGGCGCTCACCGATGCGAACTTCTCCTTGCCCAACAAAGAGGTTTGATGCATCTCCACCAAGTGCGAAAAACATCTGTGGGAGGGTCCCGAAACCACCAGCATCCGAAAGAATAGGCAGACGCATCGTGTGTATTGTACCATCATCCATTGAACGAAGAACCATTCCCGAACCCTCAATGCACCAAGCGTGTGTGGCATTCGCATCAACTCCAGGACCGGAACAAATCGCAGGATATTGAGACGAAGCAGAAGGCCATTCGACTGCCCCGATTTCGATGAATGGTTCTTGCAGATTCGTTAGCGATTGCTTGTAAAACGATTCACTAAGAAGCCCTTCAACTCGGAGATAGAGGTTGGATTCATCCTTTTCCAGTTCCCAATCCAAAACAGTTGATGGAAGGTCAAGTTCAAGCTGGAATTCATTGACCTGCTCATCGCTGAGGTGACCTTGCCAAACGGTTGGTACCGAACCTCCTTCAATCGCAAACCAACTGTCCGATTCAGTAACAACTGCAACGATGTCTTTGTCTTCAAGGAGGAACATCGTCTCGTCATCGTCCGACGTATTACCGGCGACCAAACCGCCATCATAGGCTGCGAAACCAAATTTTCCATCAATGGAGACATCATTGATGATTTTTCCACTTGGCACACGCCAGACCCAGGAGGTATTGTTGGTCTCGAAACCAAATCCTGCAGGACCCCAGTGCCATAATGTTCCATCTTCAATGAGGACGCCGTTCAAGTCACCATCGGCGAGTGTGAGGAGATTGGATGCTCCAGAATCGAGTCCAACGAGTGGAACCTGTAACACTTCCATCACCGCTGCATTTGGTGCCAGAGAGGTCCTGTTTTCGACTAAACTCTCAACGATTCGTGGCGAAAGTCGACCCAACCCATTGGTCGATGCAATGGTGACTGCATTGCTTTCAGTCAAGAGTTGCAAACCGGATTCATCCGCACCGATGCTTTGGTTGAGCGTTTCGGTGAGCGCATCCATGATCGGTTCGACGGCAGAACGCTTCTCGTCCACGCCATCCAGTGAAATTCGAATTGAAGTCACGTTCCCTTCAGACTGCTGCCATTCCTGAGCGGTAAGCAGATCGGTGAACATGGCTGGCGTAGTCGTTCCTGCAAGTTGGCCTTGGCCTGCCATGGTGACCACTTGATGGATTGAAAAATTCTCTTCAATCCTCTCAATTCCATTTTGGTTACGAACATACCAACCCAACTGAATCTCATCTCCTGCCTTCACCTCCAGTTCATCAGCGAACACTTGATTGACCACAACCTGAGGAGTTGAAGAGAAACGATTTATCTCCTCCAATTCAAACCACGTCAAACCATTCTCTTTCGAACCGATACGGACGTTATTGTGATGTTCAAGAGCGAACCATGCTACACTAGGATCAGCACGATCATCTGGTGTAACGACCGATGCAGAGAGTACTCTTCCGGCTTGTACGTATTCCACGCCATCCAATTCCGCCTCACGAATCTCCGTAACAATGGATTGAGGGATTTCAGTCACTTGACCTGCAGTTGTATCAAAACCAGAAATCAAAACATCGGTTTCACCCCATGCGGCATCGACTTCTTCACGGACGGTTTGATCCAAAGAATCCCCAACAATCAACGATGACGAGATAATGGCAGAACCGATCATCAAGCCTGCCATAAGGAGTGCTGCTTGCCGTTTCTTCCGAATGATTTGTTGCCACGCCAATCGAAAAGCAAGCAGTCGCCGAGGTGAAACAATGGCTTGAATTCCAAACAAACTCACCATCCCGAACATCAGACCGCCAACGAATCCATTCATCGGTGTGAATCCTAGCCAAATGAGAAGGAAGTACGATAGTAGTCCGTCGACAATTGGAGTGAGCAGAATCAGGAACTGGACTCCAAGGGAGCATTCTTTTCTCAACCCATAAACTGCCACGAACGCACCTGCAGAAAGAAGGAGCGCAAGAAGCAAGAGAAGCAGCACGTCTACTCCTCCTCGAGAGATTCCTCAAGAAAACGACCATCCGTCATTCGGCGGATGGAGTCGCACTGTTGTGCAATTGACTCATCGTGTGTGACGATGAGGAATGTCGTGTTTCCAACACGGCACAGCGTCTGAAGAAGCTGAATTATTGAAGCCGACGTTTCAGCATCCAAGTTTCCTGTTGGCTCATCGCATAGAACGATGGTTGGACGATGGACTACTGCACGCGCAATGGCAACACGCTGCTGTTGTCCACCCGAGAGTTCAGCAGGACGATGCTCTAAACGCTCACCCAGTCCAACCGCAGTAAGTGCCTTTGTTGCTTCTTGGCGCGCTTCATTTGCCGGTTTGCCTTGAATGAGCAACGGCAACTCGACGTTTTCCAGAGCAGTCATAACAGGAAGAAGGTTGAATTCCTGGAAGATAAATCCCATGTTCTTTCCACGCACTCGTGTCCGATCATCATCACTTGATCCGTACAAGTTCTCACCGTTGATCATAACCGTGCCTGAGTTGGGCTCGTCGATTCCTGATAAGACGTTCAGGAGAGTGGTTTTTCCACAGCCGGAAGGACCCATGATCGCCACCATTGAACCTTGCTTGACAGAAAGTGAAACATCCTGAACGGCTTGTATCACGGACTCGCCGGACTCGTACAATTTCCATAACCCTTCAGCACGGAGTGCGAACGCCATGGAGAACCATACGGCTACGTATTGATAAACTGCCGCATCAACCTATGTCCATGTCAGCAGGATATGTGCGCATCCTTGCTTTCGGACCAATTGCCGAGGCGATAGGTTCTCGCACATCCAAGGTCGAATGGCGAGAAAATCTCAGCATTGAGGACATCGTGCTTGAACTGGAAATGGGGCACTGGCTTGGACAAGGTCTGGCTGTAGCTTTGAATGGAGAACGTTGTCCTATCGACGTCCATTGTCAACGAGGTGACGAAGTTGCTCTTTTGCCACCTGTATCCGGTGGTTGAAACGGTCCTCTTCACCCTCGACAATGGCAAGTCTTGAAAGCCTCAACCGTTAGGGCCAGTTGGGGAACTGCATGGCATTCAGTCCGGGACCGCTCGAAATCATCATCCTTCTTGGTATCTTTTTCATCCTCTTTGGTGCAGAACGACTGCCAAAGATGGCGAATGCCCTAGGGCGTTCCAAAGGTGAGTTCCAAAAAGGGTTGTCTGAAGCAACAACTGCAGCGACAATCACGGACTTAGAAGCAGGTGGGAAAACCCCTGATCAGGTTCTTATGGATCGTGCAAAGGCCGTTGGAATCGATCCAACAGGCATGGCTGCTGATGAACTTGAAAAGAAGGTCTCAGCCCTCGAATCGTTGAGTGATGAAGAGTGATTAGGCTCGTTTGAGTTTCATCGGAGAACCGCAACGGTCACAGACCTTTACATCGTCTTTTTTTGAGCGATGTGCTTTCGAAGAGACTTCTTCGGTTTGACGGCATCCGATGCAACGTAGTATCCAGTTCCATTGCTTTTTTCCGCCGGTAGTCATGACACCTTCAACCTCAATGCCAGCTTCTCTTGCCACGTTTTTCATACGATAGTCATCCGTGACTAAATTTGTATTGTTGGCGATTGCGATGGCAATAAGATCGATATCAACATCAGAGAGACGAGGTAAGTCTCCGGTCTTTGCAGCCACTTCAAGCACAACTTGTCGCTCCTCGAGGCTAGCTGTTCGCCAATCCAAATCAAGCGATTCAATTAACATCCAACGTTGTTCATCGACTCGAGACAACTCCGTTTGCTGAAGAATTGAGACCATTTGACCTTGACATCTCTCAATTGGCCAGTTGAGCAAAGCACTGGTATCGAGAACGGCCATGGGCAAAGGGTGGCGAATGCATGTAAAGAAGACGTCGATAACCCATAGCCTCAAGAAGCCGAATGAGCACCTTGATGCATGATTGGAGAGGAGTTCATTCTGGATTTCTTCAATCAGTTTGGGCCATTTGCACTGGCCTTGCTCTCCTTCACCGAGGCAATCATTCAACCGATACCACCAGATGTCATGTTTTTGCCGATGGCCTATGATGAACGTGGCAGTCCGAGTGTTCTGTTGTGGCTGTGGTTCATTGTTACCTCTGCATCAGTACTCGGAGCAGTCGTTGGGCATGCAATTGGTAGGCGATATGGAACAAAACTTCTCGACCGCTTTGGTAAACCTCATCACCGTGAGCGGCTCGAAGCATTGTTCGAGCGTTATGGAACATGGGGGATGTTCATTGCTGCAATATCGCCATTACCGTACAAAGTGTTTGGATGGATTGCAGGTGCAAGTGATATGAAACTCCAACCCTTCATCTTTGCAGGGGTCATTGGCAGAGGACTCCGCTTTGGCTTAGAAGCTGCACTGATTTATTTCTACGGCGATAAAGCAATGGATGCTGCTCAATGGTTGCTCGACCATGAGATATTCATGGCAATTGTACTTCTCGCAGGGTTTGGAGCGTTCTTTTGGTGGTTTTATGGAAGAAAAACCATTGATTCAGAGACAGTTTAGGTGTTGATACATTGGCCATTGAAACTGAAGCAATTTTTGGCCTCCTGACAATACTAGCGGTTGGAATTTTTACGCCCGGACCGAACAACATCACTGCGATTTCACATTCTGCCGTCCACGGTGCCCGAAGCAATGTCTCCTTACTGGTTGGAATGGTCATCGGTTTCGTTATGGTCCATCTCACCATTGGGCTGACCGTTGATCAAATCGATAAAGAATCAATGTTCTTTTCATTCCTTGAGTGGTTTGGATTACTGTTCTTTGTGTTGCTCGGAGTGGTTATTCTTAACCTCCCTATTGAGCGATTAGCCGTGAATCAAGACATACAACGGATTGACTTTCGCCATGGCATTTTGTTGCAATTCATTAACGGCAAGGAATGGGTATTTGTCTCGGTAATCATGATTGAATTCTTGGAAGGGTTTGGAGGAGGAATGGCTGGAATCCTTCTTATCACATCGATAACAACAACTGCAGGTCTTCTGTCAATGATTTTGTGGACCATGACCGGACACAAACTTATGGACACGCTTCGACATGAACGTCGGGGCAAGGTAATGATTCGATGTCTTGCAGGAGCAATTTTCATGTTCGCTGGAATTGGCGTAGTGCAACTATTCTGAATTCCGAGATTGTTCGTACCAAGCCTTGAGAATGTTCCCTTCAGCAAGGAGAAGGTGTTCTGCAATGGTCCCTTGTTTCCGGTCCATCTGCAAGGCAATGTCATGTTGCTTGCATTGACGCGGATGATCATAATAGCCCATGTGAATTGCTGTTTCCAGGACTTGCTTGCGGCGCGGGGACATGTTGGGAGCGGTCAGCCACTCTCCTTGATATGCTTTGTTCACTGTTAAACTAAATCGTGAACCGATCAGTTGTTTGACATTATTCAAAAAATTGGAAAGTCCATCAGGAGTACCTTGCATCGAGAGCACCAGTTGTTTCTTTTCAATGAGAATTGGAGCTATGGGCCATGCGTCTTTTCCCATGATGATTAAACGAGCAACTGGGCCACTCATTCGAGCAGAGAACAAAACTTCACAGCCATCTAAATGGAGCACATCTCTTAACTCCATAGCAGGTATGTGATTGACATCTTCGATGGCTCGGTTTTTCATTAAGGTTCCACTAAAGAGCATAACAGGGGCGTCGTTTAAAATTTCTACAATTCGTATGAACGAGAGTTTCTCGAACAAATTCACAACTACTCCCGAAGGCAACTCCATTGCATCTTCGTACTGAATGTTGAGTTGCATTTGAGAAAGCACGTGATTACCCCTTTATGATAGGGTGCTGGAGGAAGTATCTATACATGACGTTACTGAAACAAGAGACGAAGTTCCAGGTGCTCGTGCCGGGATTCGAACCCGGGTCAGCGGGATGAAAACCCGCGATGATGGACCTGGCTACACCACACGAGCCAATGACCACCCGTGTTACCTCTTGTTCATAACCGTTGGCCATCCAAATCTTAGGCAAGTGGTCTGTTTTGTTATTGCAAAACTCGACTTACGAGATCGTCCATCGTTTCCTTAGAGAAGGATTTGGATTTGTTCAGGTTCATTGTCCGTCCGATGACATTGCTTCCGAGGAATGAAAATTGATGTCGCATAGCCATGAGGCAATGTGAGCCTCCTCCTCCACTGTGAGATGCGAGCAAGACCGTTCGGTTGTTGAAGAGGCGTCGAAAGTCGTCTGACTGTACGGAGAGCCAAGCGATGGTGTTGTTGAGTGCTGGCGGCATAACACCGTTGTATTCAGGTGCACAAACGACTAACGCCTCCGAATTGAGAATAAGGTTGGAGAGCTCTGACGTGTCGGGTGCCTTCTCAGAATCACCATCTAATGCAGGAATGTACACAGGCCATTGAAGTGTGGTTAAATCAACAATCTTGGCATTCATGCCTTCCTTCTCAAAGGATTCACAAAAGAGATGTGCAAGTTGAAGGTTCTTTCCGGAGGAGGCTGCAAGAACCAATACATACGAATCCATGTTAATGGTCTTGCCCTATTCTATTTCAACAGTTGGTTTCAATGAAAATACCATGATTTGAAATACGTCCCGTGCTTGGAACAGAACATGTTTACAGAACTTCTTGAACAACACCAAGGAACGTTCCTTGTCTTTACCGGTCGCTTTTGCGGATATTGCACTGCAGCAAAGCGATTGCTTACTCAGAAGCAATTACCATTTGTTGAAATTTCATTCGACGAGAACCCTCCCGAACTTCGTGATGAAGTTGTTGAAGCGACCATGCATCGAACCGTACCTGTGATTTTTGACATACGTGGAGAGGATCGTATTTTCATTGGAGGATTCGATGAATTGAGTAAATATCCACTCAATTGATGAACTCATCCAGCCAATCCTTGAGCACATCATGGTGTTCTGTCGGTATCATGTGTCCTTTTTGATGCTCGACCAATTCTACACTCCAACCAGCTGCTTCAAACAGATGAGCCACGGCCCATCCATCTTCGATGGGTACACGAACATCTCGAATTCCATGCATCCAGAACATCTTCTTTTCATCCAGTTCCTCCAGTCGGAGACGAAGTTCCATTGGCCGAACCAGACGCGTACCTAATGCAACGATACCGACGATTCGGTCCGCAAGAGGCAATTGGAGCATCTCCTGTGCCATCGCCCCACCTTGAGAAAACCCACCAACCACGAGAGGACCCATTGGTGCTTCTTCGGCGATTAACTTCTCAAGTTGTGAAAGAGAGGAATCAACATCCATCAACTCTCGTCGTGAGAGTTGAAGTCTACGCGTCACATCAGGATCCTCGTCCTCATACCTCCACCACGTCTTTCCACGCCGAGGATGATTGAACCGAGCATCTGGTACGAGCAAGGTCCATCCCTCTGGTAGTATCTTTTCAGCAAAGGGTCGCATCATCTCTGCCGTGCCGGTCATGCCATGCATCATAATGAGAGTCGGCATTGGCATTACCTCACAAGGTCCATTGGAACACAAGTGCTCCAGCGACTTTGAGATGAATAAATGAGGACGGACCCCGAACAGTTACTGTGAGTGAATAATCTCCTGAATTCGAAGGGATTGTTCCAATCGCTCCCTTTTCCGTCGCCCCAGAACCCCATGCTCGTGTCAATGGAGAAGCACCTGCGTGATCTTTCATTGTCAATGAACCTGAGGCGGGTCCATTGGAAGCGATTTCCACATCGAGATACCAAACGAGAGTGTCCCAATCGCCTTCTGAAGGATGGCCAGAATCAAAAAATGAGTCGTAAATCTCCTGGTCGTTTTCCTCGTACATCCGATCTATGAGGTCACGTGCTCGATAAAAGAAAACATCACCTTCGTAGTTTGAACGTGCAATGTTCAAGTCCATTCGAAGTTGGATGCTTCCATCACCATCTCTCCAAACGAGGCGTTCAAGGAACCCTTTGCTTCCACTAAATGTGTAGGATAGTTCGTGGCCTTCAGCCGATTCCGCTTCGACTCGAGCATTTCCATTATCGAGTGATGTTGTTGTTGCATCCCATTCTTGGTCGAGGAGCGTAAACGACCAGGAATCACCTACAGTCCACGGGAACGAGAACACCTGTTGCGGCTCTCCATTTTCGTAAACAGCTAGTTGATCAATGGTCATTCGGCCAAGGAATGGATTGTGATTGATGACGGCATGACGTTGGGCTTCACGCTCTGAGGAGATTCCGAGTACATATTCTCCAGAGCTGTTGTCGATTTCAGCAACAACGAGTCGTGCACTGTCCTCACCGAACTGAGGCGTAATGAAGGTGTAGAGCCAATTTTGTCCAATACCCCATTCAGGAAGTTGTTTCTCTTCCTCAGTCATGCTGTTGGTTGAACCCGATGAGTCGTCGTTACTGGTACAACCAGCGAGGCTCATGCAAAGTAACAAAGCAACCAAAAATAGGCTACGATGCAGTGCTTGCATGGATTAGCCTATCGACCCTTCTTCAAGAGGGTAACGCTTGACCGTCTCAAAGGAGTCCATTGTCGGTGAGCTTACCAGTACCTGCAAGAACAACTGCAACAATGGACATCAACTTGATGAGAATGTTGAGTGATGGGCCTGAGGTGTCCTTGAATGGGTCACCGATGGTGTCGCCGATAACAGCAGCATCGTGAGCGTCGTCACCCTTCTTTGCACCAGGGATGTGATCTTGTTCAATCGCTTTCTTGGCGTTGTCCCAAGCACCACCAGCGTTGGCCATGAAGAGAGCCATCAAGACACCCGTAACGAGTGCTCCGGCGAGCATTCCACCAAGTGCGGCGGTACCAAGTCCGAATCCAATGACGACTGGAGCAACCACTGCGACAACACCAGGTCCAACCATCTCACGAAGAGCAGCCTTTGTCGAGATGTCAACACAGGTTTGAGAGTCTGGCTTGACGCCTTCTTTTCCTTCGAGGAGTCCTGGGATTTCCTTGAACTGTCGTCGAATCTCGACAACCATGTCACCTGCAGCCTTTCCGACTGAGGTCATCGTCATAGCAGCCACGACGAATGGTAGTCCACCACCAATGAGAAGACCAATGACGACCATTGGCTCGGTCAAATCGAGGTTGACACCGCCAACGGAAGTTGTGTAAGCGGCCAAGAGAGCGAGAGCGGTCAATGCAGCAGATCCAATGGCGAATCCTTTGCCGACTGCAGCAGTCGTGTTACCAATTGAGTCAAGTTCGTCAGTGATAGCACGAACATCGTCGCCAAGTCCGCTCATCTCTGCGATTCCACCTGCGTTATCAGCAACTGGTCCGTAAGCATCGACAGTCATCGTGACACCGACAGTAGCGAGCATGCCCATAGCAGCCATAGCAATGCAGTAGAGACCGTAGGTTTCTCCACCGAATTCATTGGCTCCAAGGATACCGAGCGCGATGAGAACAACAGGCACGAAGGTAGACATCATTCCGACAGAGAGACCTGCAATTGCGTTGGTTGCAGGACCGGTCTTCGACATCTCACCGATGTGAGGAATAGCCTTGGTTTTGATTCCGAAAACAGGCTCAATACCGGTGTAGTATTCTGTCACGAGTCCAATCAGGATTCCGACAACACTGCCTAGAACGACAGAGTGCATGACTCCATACTTCACCTCAATCAGGCCTTGATGGATGGCAAGATAGCCACCTGCCCAGAAGAGAACTGCGGCGATAAACGTCGTGTTTCGAAGAGCTGCAGCTGGATCGCTCCCGTTCTTGAGAAAAGACATTGAGAAGACACCGATGATGGAAGCAGCGTATCCGATGAACCCTAGAAGAATAGGGAGAAGGACGTAATCTGCAGCGGTATCTGTAGAGAAGTCGTTTGCAATAATCATGGAAGCGATGATTGAACCTACGAACGATTCGAAGATGTCTGCACCCATTCCGGCGACGTCACCAACGTTGTCACCAACGTTGTCTGCGATAACACCAGGGTTTCGCGGATCGTCTTCAGGGATACCGGCTTCGACCTTACCGACGAGATCGGCTCCAACGTCCGCAGCCTTGGTGTAAATTCCTCCACCGACACGAGCGAAGAGTGCGATGGATGATGCACCCATACCAAATCCTGCGGCTGCACTAACGGGGTTCATTGTACCGTCGCTCGCAGTCTCTCCAGCGCTTAACCAGAAGGCAATAAGCGAGATACCGAGGAGGCCAAGACCACCAACAGACAATCCCATAACGGCTCCACCGTTGTACGATACTGCGAGTGCCCCTGCTTGACCGTCGTTCTTTGCGGCCATTGCAGTTCGGCCGTTTGCAGAGGTTGCAGAACGCATTCCAGAGAATCCTGCAAGAACAGAAGCCACTGCACCTGCAAAGAAGGCAATCGCTGTGTCAATGTCATTGAGATAGGCCAGAACAGCACCTACAACAATCACGAAGACCGAGAGAATCCGGTATTCTGCGAAAAGGAACGCCATAGCACCCTTCTGGATTTCGTCTGTAATATCTGCGACAACTTCGTTGTCAATCTTTACTTTTGTTACTTGTTTGTAGAGGTAGAAGGCAATCAAAAGTCCTACGGCTCCCGCGCCTGCTGCAATCAACGGTATGTTGTCCATCATAATGTACACCTGTGCTTCGCCCGACCTAGGAACCCCTCATAAGAGATTCCCTGCAATTACCGGCTTGAAAGGCTAGTTTTTGGCCCCTATTCTTTACGCCGATGCCCGTTGCATCCAATCGTTGAAAGAGGGGGAGTTCGTCGGAACAGCATGGGCATCAGTGCAGAGGAGATCTTGGCAGAGATTGGCCCGGTTCAAGAAATACTTGATGCACACGATGGCGTGGTAACCGTCCTCGACACCAGTGACGGCAACATCATGCTTTCACTGGACGGAGGTTGCAATGGCTGTTCGTCAACACCAATGACAGCAATGCAGATTTATTATTCCTTGAAAAAACTCGAAGCAGTAAACGATGTTATTTTCGTCAATGGAGAACTTCCGGAGTACATGCGCACATTCATCAACCAAAAAATGGAGAAGGAAGCCGCTGAGTCATCCGAAGAAGGACCCGGCGAGATCGTTTGATTACTCTTCTTCAACAGCACGGCCAATACTGTGTGGATTTGCTCCGAACGAGACATTCTCTCCTTTGATGTTCATTCTGGCAGCGATTGCCAAGACAATGCAAACGATTGAGACTGGGCGTGGAAGATAGTTCGACCCCCACAACGACCCTCCTGCGAGAGAAAGCCACCAAAGTGAAGCAGCAGCCAGAAGAAGCGTCGTGAAAATGACGTTTTGCACAATCAGTTCAGCCTTCTCGGAGCGTGAAAAAGTCGCAATGAACATGAACAGTATGGCAGAAATCCCACAGAAGGTTTGGACGAGTATGGAAATGAACTCAACTTCGACCATGATTCGACCAGACGGAGGGGGTTTTTGAAACAACCACTTGCCATCCTTTTTGAGGCGTGGGCAACAGAAGTTACCATGGCAGGCAGTGCGTTCAAACTTCCAAAGGCTCGGGCAAGCGGCGCACCGTATTTTTCTCGCAACCAAGTGGCTGCAGTGCTGCATCAAGTTGCAGTCCTACTCGAATTGCAAGGTGCGAACGTGTTCCGAGTACGGTCGTATCAAAACGGTAGTCGGCTGATTGGAACAATCACTGAGGACCTGCATGAATTGGTAGTTACAGGTCGCCTTTTCGAAATGAAAGGCATCGGGAAAGGTCTTGGCTCCGCCCTTTCGCAAGCCATACTGGAAGGTAGGTGGCCAGACGATTGGGTACGCTTGCATGAGGATACGCCGCAAGGTATGATTGAGATGCTCGGCATTCCTGGACTCGGTCCAAAACGAATCAAATTGATGCATGAAGAATTGGGTGTTGATTCTATTGCAAGTCTCAAGGAAGCTGCCGAGCAAGGTCGAATCGCCCCCATGAAAGGTTTCGGGAAAAAATCAGAACAACGAATGCTCGATGGAATTGAGTTGCTCTCTCGGTTCCGTGCACGACGGCGTCTGGACATTGGACTGAAATATGGAACGGCGTTTGAACAGAGAATCAAGGCCATTGATGGAGTTGAACGTGTGCAACTCGCAGGAAGTGCACGCCGCCGTAAAGAAACAATTGGTGATTTGGATATCGTAGTCGGTGTCAAAAAAGAAAATCATGACAACGTTGCTAACGCAATCCTAGCATTGCAAGGTATTGCTGATGTAAAGGGCGCAGGCGACTCGAAGATTAGCCTCATTCTAGAGGCGAGCATCTTCGAGGACGGGTTTTCTGTTGGACATATCGATGCGAACGTGATGGAGGCGATTGGTGGTGATGATTACGAACAATTGGAGAGCGCTGGAACAATCGATGCGCAGGTTCGATTGGTACCTCCTGAAATGTTTGCCTTCACCCTTGCCTACTTTACTGGAAGCAAAGAGCACAACATTGCGATGCGCCAACGAGCAATCGATCGTGGTCTTCGTCTGAATGAGTTTGGCCTCATCCCTGAAGCGAAGGCTGGTGATCTCAAAGGAATTGAAGCCGCACAATATTCCCTCTCCGCTATGGATGAACAAGAAATCTATTCGCATCTCGATTTGCAATGGGTTCCACCTGAACTACGCGAAGATACTGGAGAAATTCAATCTGGAAGCGAACAGAACCTTCCACATTTACTGGAACTTGATGCCATCCAAGGAGCTCTTCACAATCACACCGTAGTATCTGATGGTGAAGCAACACTCGAACAAATGGCAGATGCTGCTCAATCACTGGGATGGACATGGCTTGGAATTGCCGACCATTCACCAACCCTGAAAATCGCAAATGGAGCTCCTGCCGACCGATTGTTGGAACAAGGACAAAAAATCCGAAAATACAACCAAAACTGGCAGAATGAGGGGGTAAATTTCAGATTGTTTCATGGAGTTGAGTCCGACATCCTAGCTGGTGGGAAATTGGACCACCCTGATGAAGTCCTCAATGAGTTGGATTATGTTGTCGCATCCGTACATGCAATGACCAAATGGCGTGGCAGAGATGAAAGTGAGAATACTGAGGAATTACTCAAGGTTCTCGAACATCCTGCAACGAAAGTTCTCGGACATCCAACAGGTAGAATTTTACAGGGGCGAGAAGGGTACGAAGTCGATGTTCATCGACTGATTGATGCTATGGCGGAACATATCGAAGAAGGACGGTTCAAATCGATTGAACTCAATGCAAGCCCGTATCGCCTGGATATTGATTACCGCCTTTGCAAGTATGCAAAACTCATGGGAGTACCTGTTGCGATCAGCCCAGATGCACACTCAATACGCGGTCTTGCAGACATCCAATACGGGGTTATGACTGCACGCAAAGGATGGCTCGAGCAAGGCGACGTGATCAACTCGATGAGTGCTGATGCTTTGGCAAAACAACTCGCACTTCAGTGAAGCAACAGTTCTTGAATGAGAGGAGGGTGGTTGAGCCATGCGACTAACACGGACTCTCATCATGGGAGCATTGATGGTGATTCCAGGTCTTTTCCTTGGCTTACTTCTATGGATTCTTGTAGGGCAACCACAAGATGGCGAGTCTCCACTTGTGGAAGCACTTGTCTGTAATGCAATTCCATTAGCGAGCATCTTCTCTGGTTTGTTCTTTGGATGGGTCACTGGCTCGGAATATGCAGAATAGGTGATGCAATGAAGCGCAAGGAGAAGGCCGAGCGCATTCAGAAGATGCTTGAAGAGTTGTACCCTGAAACACCTGTTCCACTTGATCATGAAACGCCATTTCAACTCCTTATTGCAGTATTGATGAGTGCGCAGACAACCGATTTGAAAGTTAATCAAGTTACACCAGAATTGTTCAAGCAAGGGCCGACTCCTGAGAAAATGGCTGCTTTGGAAGTCTCTCAGATTCAATCAATGATTCGAGAGGTAGGCCTCGCACCAACCAAAGCCAAGAACATTAAGCGCTTGTCTGAATTACTTCTTGAACGTCATCAAGGAAACATTCCAGACACATTCCAGGAACTTGAGGCACTTCCCGGCGTAGGGCACAAAACCGCTGGAGTCGTTCTCGCTCAAGCATTTGGTACTCCTGCCTTTCCAATTGACACGCACATTCATCGCCTAGCAGCTCGATGGGGCCTTTCCAACGGAAGAAACGTCGACCAAACTGAGAAAGATCTCAAGGCTGTATTTCCAAAAGCGGCTTGGAATGACCTACACTTGCAAATCATTTTCTTTGGCAGAGAATACTGTCCTGCAAGGTACCATGATTTATCAGAGTGCCCCATCTGCTCATGGGCTGCAACCAAGAAGCGAATTTCAGAAGAAGCAAAGATGAACAGGACGAAAAAATCAAAGTGAAATGCTTAGATTGAATCCAGAACCAAGCATTTGCAACAACATAACTGTCCCAAGAATCAGCAATGTGATTCGAAGCGCAGGTGTTGTTGTATCTTCATCGTATGCTTCACGAACGAACGCATAGCCGATGAGACCAACACCAACCATTGCGATAATAGTGGCAAAGGTATCCATCAGTCGCTCAAAATCATTGTACGATTCGGTATCTTCTGCAATTTTGGTGGCGACATCATCGGTTGAATCGTAATCAACTACTGCTGGTGGCCCCGAGAAATCGGGAAGAACGCTCACCAATCCCGCAATGAGGATAAGAATGACACCAATCATCAGGAACTTGTGTAGAGAGAACAAACCCCCTCCCATCATCGCCTGCTGAGGAGGATGATACATGTTCGTTGGAGCCGGGCTTACTTGCTGTGAGGGCGGTTGCATGAAACGAGCATCGACAAACAAGCATATACTCTTTTTCTAGACTCCAAAGACGGAAGAGGCTCCCTCAAGCAGAACTGCAGTAACCCACGATGTTATTCCCGCAATCCAGAGCAACGTAATCGCTTGTCCTGCTGCGCTCGTTTTTCCACCACCACGAAGACGAGTTGCAATGGCCGAGACAGCAATGATCTGTCCTAGAACGAGGATTGAAACGATAACCTTGAACATACGGATGTTGTCTTCAACAGAGGAGGCATCCTCCATAACGGGGAGTGCAATACCACTTCCAAAGTCTTGCAATGAACCTACATCGGTTGATGCAAGTCCGGTAGCTACACCTGCAATTGCTTCACCCAACTGCAAAACAATCGAAATGGTCACGTTGAGAGATGTTACACTCGCAATAAGAAGGCCAAGGGCTACTCCCCACATTGTGTTCGCTGAGAGGGCTCGGCGTCTCCTCAGGGAGAGAAGGTTACCTACAGAACGTGAGACCATCTCAGCGGTCTCTGCTGGTTTACCCGAAGATTGAGACCCTTCGATGTAGATTCGAGTGTAGCGTGAGATAACAGCAGAGTTCGTATCCGCATTGAAGTAATCCCATGCACGGTCGGAATCAATGCGTGTTGCAAGTCGGCGTTCAAGTCGATCGATGGAAGCGTCGAGCATTCCGAAATCAACACCGCGAAGCGCTTTGATTGTGGCAGAAGGTTCTGCACTTCGGGCCTGAGCTGTACCTCCTAAGGCTCGGATAAAATCGGGATAAGCCCCATCACGACGTTGCACATTCCCCTCCTCGCGACTGATCAACCATGCTGGAATCAGTAGAGGTGAGAGTGGAGCTGCAAGGAGAATGAGTCCGTATCGATCCCATTGTGAACTGATTTCCTCCCAAGTTGAGACAACAACAAATGTTGTAACGAGCAAGAGAATCAAAGACACTGCTCCAGCCGAGAGAATCGACCGTGTGAAATTGATTCGGAACGGTGTATCCAATTCATCTCGAGCGAAGATAAGATCGCGCGGAATGGTTGCTCGAAACGCCATCATAGCACCTACTTGGATGACGATAAACAACATCGATGCAAGCAAGAGGAATCGCAACCGAGAAGCGACTTCAATCGGTGTATCATTTTCACTACCGACTTCAAAGAGAACAAGGTGGATTCCTGCAATCACCAATCCGAAGAGTCCTGCAGTGACCAATGAGACGTAGATTTCCTGCATTGTATCGACACTTTCCAAACGTGTGTCGTACAGCGTGTTGTATTGTTCTGCAACCGTTTCTTGTTCAGATCGCATGAATTCATCGATGGGTTGACCTGCTTCGATGGAAAACGCCATTCGGTCAAGGAAATCTGTCCAAAGTGGACTTGGACTTTGTTGGGCAACAATTCGTGCTGCCTCCGGGAGAGATGTGTGCCATTTGTCGACAAGTGTTTCAATGCGTTGAACTTCAGAAGCCAATTCACCATAATCTCTCATTTGTTTGAGAATATCGAAGATAGTTTGTGCACCAACTTCCCCCAAGGAGAGAATACCCATACGAGTGATGAACATGTGCATTTCTCGTTCTATGAGATTTGCTGAACGAGTGACTTCAAGCAAAGGGAAGGCCATCGCAGCTCCTGCTGCGATAATTGGAAGCAAGAACAACAGGAGGATTCCTGATAACCCGCCGAAGAGGGCGCCTTCAGCAAAGCCTCCAGTGAGGAAGATCAACAGAAGCGATGCAAGGAGACCGCCTGCGAATGCTCCACCAACGTAGACGGCGATGAATCTGCCCACCGGCATCTCAAGCCGACGAATGGCTATTTGCCACATCGGCATTCGTTCCAACGTTCATCCCCTCCTCACTTGTGATTGACGCCAACCCATGAATCGACGGCGCTGTCAAAATATTCCCAACCACTGTTGTAGTAAATATTGAGCAAATCAAAGACGTCGTCGTAGTGGGTTAGGTCACGGTCTGCCATTCGCTCAATGGCAGCAGCACGTCGTAGCATTTCGTCGTAAATGTCACGTTTGTTGGAAAAACCTGCCATGGCCGCAATCTTGTTTTCTAAAAGGTGAGATTGAAACATACCACGGAAGTAATGCTTGTCTTTGACAGGGTCCCACTCAAACATACCTCTTGTAAGGACACCATCACTGTGTTTGTTGTAACCAATGACTTCGTCAATTCCCGTAACACGACGAGCAATCCCACCACCTGGTGCTTCAACAACTTCTTGGAAAATTGCAAAATTGAGGTTGTCAAAGAAACGAATAGGAACGTTGATTGGATCACCTGTGAAACGTTGAATCATTTTCACAATCGATGAGGCGTGGAAGGTTGCGATAACAGGGTGACCTGTTTGCATCGCTTGGAATGCAGTTGCACCCTCAACACCACGAATTTCACCAATGATGATGTAACGCGGTCGAGAACGCAGAGCAGCCTTGAGAAGGTCAAACATTTCGACACGTGAGTCTTCGTTCTTTGAGTCACGTGTAACAAGGCGTTGCCAAATCTTGTGACGAACCTTAACTTCAGGGGTGTCTTCTGCAGAGTAGATTTTGACATTGTGATCGATGAATGGAAGGATAGCGTTGAGCGTCGTAGTCTTACCTGACGCTGTTTCTCCGGATACCAAGACGGACATCCCATACTCAAGGCAAATCCAGATGTAAGCTGCTTGTTGGGCACTCATGGTACCCCACTTAATGAGTTGAATAACGGAAATGGTTTCCTCAGCAAATTTACGAATGGTGAACGATGGACCCAACATCGATACGTCGTCTGAGAAAATGATGTTGATACGTGAACCGTCAAGAAGGGCACCGTCGATGATTGGTTTGTTATCCGATACCGGGCGACCAATACGTTCGGACATGGCACGTAGGTATCGAGAGAGAATCTCACGTTCTCTGAAACGGATGTTGGATGTGACCATTCCAAACACTTTGTGATCCATATGGATATGTTTCAGTCCTACAGAGTGGATATCTTCCAGCATCTCGTCAGAGAGGAGAGTTTCGAGTGGCCCGTTTCGAATCAGGTCACGGATGACGATGTAACGCAAACGTTCTCGCTGTGTTTCAGAAACGACGATACGTTTGTCGTCAAGTCCAACAAGTTCCCAAATTCGGCCACGTCGGCGTGAAACAATGCTTGCTTCAGCCTCAGAAATCGTGTATCGATCAATCATTTGGCCAAGAATTGTTTCAAACTCTGAATCTGTGGTAAACGACGGTGCTGAGGGCGCTTCTTGCAACAAGGTTTCAACCAAGTCACGGCGAATGTTCTCTTCTTCTTCGTTGAGTTGAGGTTCCAAACCAAACCAGAGGACTTGTCCACCTCCCTCCTCATCGCTTGGAGGTTCATAGATGTGTACGAATACAGGTTCCTTTGTGATGTAGATGAGATTCAGCGGTCGTTGCTTTTTCGCATCTCTATCGAGAGGACCGTAGTAAATAGGGCGGGTACCGTACCTCTTCTCGAAATCTCGGACCCAATCCGCAACGTGGCTGTGAGCAGCCATGACAGAGGCGAGATCGCCTCGTTGAAATTTGAGTTCTTCATCAGCCATGATCTCACCTCAGCTTACCGCTGTAATATCGACAATGAAGCCCATTCCTGGTTCAACTCTCCAGCCAATGGAGGATTGAACAGGACCTGCTGCACGAAGATAACGTGTGACAAGGAGGGTCCGCTTCAAATCGCCCCCGATCAAATTCGTCGAGAGATCCAGAACAACTTCAGCGCTTGCACGAAGTGAATGCAGTAGTTTAGCATCCATCTCATCTCGGTCGACCATGAGCATGAGGCTTCGCCCTGTCGAGGCAATCTTTCTCAAGCGTTGAATCATATCGAAGCGTGCATGATCATTCATGCCATCAGGCATCAATGAACTTGCAGAGTCAATTACAACAATATCTGCTTCATCAATCGCATCACTGTTGAGAACTTCATCAAGACCGACGTTGGGAATGGGTTCTGCTACGGTACCAAAGCGAGAGAAAATCATCAGGTTACCATTGGTCAAAGCATCAGTAACACCATAACCAATCGATTCCATTTGTTCAATCCAACCACGTGTTGTCAGTTCTGTCGTAATCACAAGGACCTTGACTTCATTATGAAGGAGGCCGTGAACAAATCGTTGGCTTACCAGCGATTTACCGGACCCCACTTCTCCTTGAAGCATGATAAGGCTACGATTTGGCAACCGTAGACCAAGTGAATCAGCCAAACTGTCCGTTTCAACGTCGTATGGGAAACCATCTTCCACTGGTTTCGGCATTTCATTAAGTCGTTCAACCATGCAATCGCACCTCCAAGGACATAGAATCCGATCCTCGGTACCCGTTGGTGATTTCAGACGATACTACAACAGTAATCGAAACGTCATCACCCGATTGATAGGTCCAACCGGGACTGTTCACGGTGATTTGGAGGAGATGATCTTCATCCCAATCTCCCGTCGAAGGCACCAGGGTAGCGTTGATTGTAGAGGTGACGGTTTGCCCATCAACAAGAACGACCAATGTTGATGAATCCAACAGAGTCGTTCCAGTATTTTGCACATAGAATGTGATTTCGTTCAGTGTTGTATTCAACGAGACCATCATCGGATCCCCCGCAAAATCAACACTTGTGGCTTCTTGAACTTCAAGTGCAGCAGTCTCCTCAGCAGTAATTTGAGCCATTCCGCCCCATTGGTTGATGAGTACAACGCTTACCAATCCAGAAACCAACAATGCTGTTGTCAGGAAGATAAACGATGATGCGCCGCCGTCTGCCATTGAATCCCCTCATGCGAGTGTGTGAGCCCATGTTAGCCCACCTGCGGTAAGTGAAATTCGATCGTATGTCGAAGGACCATCTTCGGACCAGTCGAGGAAGATCGTTTCACCAGGATACCAGTTTGTGCTGTTGTACGAAGGCGTATATGCCGTACCCAAATTCGTCGGCGTCTGCGTCGTTCCTCCATCGAGGAAGAGCCAAACTTCTCGAAGCGGTAGTGTAACCGAGCCTGTGTTGGTTAGATTGCCGTAAATGTGATTTCCTGTATCGGAACTCAACGAGGCAGTACCGCTGGCACCTGATTGTCCGGAAGGGTCGACAGAAATAGCGGGAGGGGACGAGTAATTGCCGCGACTGGTGATTGTCACGCTTTCTATTCCTCCTGCTGAATCGACCGTAAATGTTCCAGAGAATCCGCTACCGGTACCTGTTGCAACCAACGAACCGTTCACATATCCACTTCCATTGTTGTTGATGCTAATGCTCAGCACTGCACCTTCCCACAGAGTTGCGTCATCAATTTGGAAGGATGGTAAAGGGTCTCCAGCATCATCGATGATCTCGAGACTGGTATCCAATCGGTTATCGAGCGTTTGCACTGCAAGTGCAAACACCAACAACAACGAGGTACCAACTACGAGAGCACCAACACCTACTGAAGCGCCCATGCATCATTCCTCCGACTTCGATGTTTGTGAACGCCAAGATTCAACAATCGCCGAAAAGGTAAGCAGTTTACGATGTGAGAGATGGTCGTTCAATGCTGATTCCGCTTCTCCAGGTGCAGCCAACTGAACGATGGCGAGGACAGATCGTCCTTCGTCTTCGCTCAGCATTCCGCTTTGAACGGCTTTCTGAGCAAAGCTCACAGCCGCCATACCAGAGAGATTGTCCAGCAACAATGCAGCAACCATTGCCGCACCAACGCCATCGTTCGCAGCATGCTCGTAGGAACCCTTTGCTAGGAAAGGATTCGCTGCAAGAGCCTGTGCTTCGTACAACTCAACAAGTCGTGCTTCGTCAGATTGTCGCAGACGATCTACGCCGCCACCTACAGGGAGAACGTCTCCATCTGCAGTGACAATTGTGTCGCCCTCTGCTCCACTAACCGAAACATCATCGCCTTCTCCACCCGCCTCTGAGGATTCTTCATCCTCTGGAGCAGGTGCAAGATTTGCTTGTTCCATCTTGTGTGAAATCAGTCCAAGCACGTCTTCGACCATGTCGAGACGGCTACTGATCATACGTTCGAGACCGGATGTATCCACCTGCGCATTAACTGGCGCTGCCGGTTGAGGGGCAAGCGTTGCCGCTACAGATGGAACGGATCCAATACTGTTCAATCGTGCTCGAGTCGGACCGGGAGATATGGTCCATGCATCCTCTTCACTCAACTCTCCTTGTTCAGGGAGTGGCACTTGTTCAATGGCCACATTGGCCATAATCTTCAAGCGCTCTTCTGCGAGTTCAGCGTCTGCGTCCCGGTCGTTCCCTGCACTGCCAAATGGCCATGCCATGGTACAACCTCCTGTGCTTGACCTGCAAGAAGCAAGTCATTGCACAGGCAGACTCAGACCACCACTGCTCCGCGAGAATCGTCGTTGACCTTGAGAACGTCGTACGTTGAGCCACCACCAACAACGTGGATATACAAGGAAGCCTTGATGTTCTCGTCGAAGAGGTGAGACGGACTGCAATCCTGGTTGGTGGCAGCAGTGGCGTCATTGTCGTGAACATCCAAACTTACTCGATATGCAATACCTGCCTCGGCTGTATCAACTTCGACTGCAGGGTCCGTAGCATCATCAAGTGGGATAATAATTCCGTTTGGTGGGTTAGCACCATCTGTGAAGTCACCTGCGAGTCGGTCGGTTACCGGACTGCCGCCAGCAGCACCTGTCGTGCCGTCAGGGTCTTCACAGAAGACTTGCCATAGAATGTCCACTGCTGCAGTATCATCGGAACCAGCAGCGAGGCGGAAGTACAGGATGAATGATTCATCAGGATCGTCAACAAAGACGTTGAGGATCTGTACCTTTCCGGACATTTCATCCGTGGTATCATCACCTGTGGATTGAGCGTTCTGTTGAAGCTTTTCTGCAGTTTGAATAATGACCGCAGCAGCAACAGCAGCAACGAGAATCAGAGCAATGAAGACAATCATTGCACCAATACCGATTGCAGCTAAGTTATCGTTTTCTATTTTCTTTTCTTGTGTATTCTTCATGTTAATCACCTCAAACAACGACGTCTCCTACTGCTGGAGAACTACCGTACTGGAGTTCTTCGTATGTGCTACCGCCTGCCTCGACTGTGAAGAGCATCACGTGATCTGTGTTTGCCGCAGGTGCACATTCTGTAATGTCCATGACAACAACATATGTTGTTCCTGGGTTTAGTGTGAGTGCGACTGGAGTTGCTGGAATTCCACCATTGGTAGTGTCGCCCGATCTGCCGTCATCGGTATGGACGGTTGCACCAATCAAATCACCTTGAGCGAACACAGTGGAGTCGGCGTTAGCCCCGGTACCACCAACGGCATTGTCGTCTCCGAGATCCGCACAAATCACCGTGTATCCGATGTCTTCGTTTTCTGTCGGTTCAGAACCTGGTGCTAGCTCAAAAGTCGCAAACAACTCGTATGTGTCTGCGTTAGCTGCAGTGCCACCAACGGCATTGTCGGCTCCGAGATCAATCGTCTCAATGACGACGTTGATCAATGTCAACTTGGTTGACATCTGCTCTTGGGTGTCGTCACCGCTGGCTTGTGCGTTCTGTTGCAGTTTCTCTGCGGTCTGGATAATGACCGCAGCTGCTACTGCCGCAACAAGAATCAACGCAATGAAGACAATCATTGCACCAATACCGATTGCAGCAAGTTCGTCTTGCTTCGTTTCTTTTTCGGTTTTCATTTTTTTCACCTTTTTTTACTCGTCCTCCCTCATCCGAGGGTGGAATGGGATGTGGGTCAAAGAGCACCTCCATGACCCAAGTCAATACGAAGTGGAATCCGAATGATAGCCACTTCATCAGGCGTTAGCCTACTAACGAATGGCACCTTATCGGCAGTAAAGCCAGGTGGCATCCATGGTTGAATGAGTACATCGGCGAGCGGTTCCATTGAACGGTTTTGTGCACGAACTGTTACTGTCACGTTACCATTCCTCATTTCATACCCGGTCGCAATTGAAAGTTTTCTTGAAAGTGGGATTTCATCAGCCCCGTGACGTCGGTCAGCATGAATCTCGAAGCGAACCGGCAAATTACCTCCAGGTCCAATCACCGGTACGTCAATGAAAGAAGGCTTGGCAGTCCATCCTTCTGGAACAGGAGGAGCAAGTCGCATCATTGGAAGAGGGAGATCACCATCGTTGATGATACGAACCAGAAGGATACCGGTTTCTCCACCAGCAGGCCATCGAGTATCGACAGAGAGCCAGAAATGGCGGAAGAGGAATGGATTGAGTGTCGATGAGTTGCCTCCGATAAGATCGTCAACGAGGTACTCAACTTCGGTAGCAGCATAACCGACATCACCGATTTCTGCAGCACCAGTAGCATTACGGAGTCGGCGCAGGACGTTTTCAACCTCTTCTTCTGCAAGTGCCTTTTCTCGCAACAATCGATGCAACATGGCAATACTTCTTCGCAGGTAAAGAACATCCTCTTCGAGGACGTTCAGTGCCTTTTCAGCACGACGTACACTCTTTCGGGCTCGACGAAGTCGATGGGTTTCTAGGAACGTCTTGGCTTGGAGCAGGTCGAGTTCGGTTGTGGCGAGTGAGTTCACTTCGTCACTAACAACATTCTGAACCAGTGATTCCAGTTCTCGACTAGCTTGCATCAAGCGTTCCGCACTTTCATTGGATGCAACAATCGCTGCCTGTGCATCAGTAAGGTCTCCCTCGTCCAACTCTGAGTCCATGATGTAGTCATCTTGTTCAGACTTGCTCTTCGCCATTTGACATCACCTCCTCGTTTGAATCCGATCCGTTTTGGTTATCTGAGATGGCCACGGATTGTGGTGTATCAAGAATCGCAGAGAGGTCCAATCCATCCATTGCAAGATCGTTGAGCAGGCGCGCAGGATCGCCCAGGTCACGTTCGATGCGTGTGGCCTTAACCTCAATGTCTGTGAGTTTCCCGTACAGTGAACCGTAGAGTTTGTTTGCACGTCGTAACACGAACCAAACAACCATGGTCGAAACCACGATGTAACCTACAAGGGAAACCAGATTTATTTCATCAGGCGTCATTTGTGGAGGCATACCTAACACTACACCAACAAAACCAAGCAGTGGCAGGCTGAGGATGATCGTAAGTTGTCTGCGTGAATCGGTTAGGGCTTGGAAGTGATCAGCATAAATTGTTGAAATACCTTTACGAGCACGTTGATAATCTTCGTGGATGTATCGGAATTCCTCACTGCTGTGCCAAGCCATTCGCCACACCCAAAAGGAGGCAAGTACAATTGTAGCAGGCCCCCACCACGTTGCATCATAGAGATGGAAAAGGAAACCAAGCATGATGACACCGGAGTAGACAGCGCCTAGACGATACTTTTCATTCTGGTTGGTCAATCCAAGCAGACCTATTGTAACGATCAATGCGATACCAAATCCTGCGAAGGAAGTCAGTGTTGAAGGTGCGCTTGAATCCACTTCTTGGACAAAATTCAACACATCGTTTTCAACGACGTTATTCAGAGCATAAGATGATTGAATGCTCACAGTACAATCTGCATTCTTGCTTTGCTCCCACCAATCCAAAGTCTCACCAGTGATCTTCCAACGCAGTGTTGCAACTTCTCCTTCTGCGAGGAATGGGACAAATCCGGGCGCTTCCTCGATAACAAGACCATCACAGACGAGTTGTGAACCAATTCCTACAGCAAGTGCAGTACCCTCATTCTTGATATCGAATTCAATGTACGCCGTTTGGCCTTCCATGATGAATTCAAGTTCCTCTCCCTCGACATCGACGATTCGCTGAGAATCTGGATCAATCATTGGATCAGCGTACACATTTAGGGCAAATCGGAAGGTCTCTTCGGTTACAGGTTCGCTTGGATCCGGATGGTGAAGCCTCATCGTGATGTCGTATCCGTCACCAGGCAGAATGTTGGGGCGGTCCGGTACTTTGACGTTGAAGATAAGGTTTGGAGAGAGAACGTAGGCAGGTCGCTCGGGGAGTTGTATCAATTCACTTCCTGGGATGCAAGGGGCTGACAGATTGATGTAGTGAACGCTCTCTTCGCCTTCAAGATTAATGAGAGAGATGTTCCAGACATAGTCTTCTTCATTAAGCCCAAGGGCAGGGATGTCGAGTATTCGCTCAATGCCACAGAACTCAATCGAATATGCAACTGGGGCGTTGTTGAGGTAAGGAATGTGCGAGTATTCAATCGGAACTGTAACTGGATCATCGTTTGCAGGGGCTTGCAATTTGTCTGCATACCCCGTGTCGAAAAGTCGCTTCATCTTGAGGGCGGTCATCAATTCCCCACTTCCATCGACATCTACGTCGGTTGGAACGATTGTGACACGAAGATCCGCGGCAGTTGATAACGTGGTACTGCTGCTGCCCGCTGCGTTCTTATCGACGCTTACGGTCAACTGAACTGGGACGTTTCGAGGAAGGAACAGTTGGTCCGGCGAAGCGGTATTGACAATCCAGTCATCGCTTGGCGTTGTCAAGCCTGGCGCCCGGACTTCGTATCCCAAGTCGACATACACGTCTTTGTTCCCTGTGTTTGTGATGGTTGCAGTCCAAATCCTGTTGTCACCCTCGTGGAAGAAATATTCATTCCCCCACCCTTCGATTGTGTATGTAAAAACGGGCGCTACGAGTAACTGAACCTTCTTGAGGACGTATACATCGTCCGTCGCGGGATTGTATACTGTCAAATTTGCATCGTGCACAGCTCCATCAAGGAGATTATCGGTTCCATCGAGGGCAGGGATATCGATGTCAAAGGAACCGCTCGATTCTCCATCGATTGGGACGGTAAACGATTGGACCGTTGGCGTAGTACCCCATCCTCCGTCAACGGTGATGTTGATGTTGACGGTTTCGACAAGATTCCCAGTATTGAAGAGGCTGAATGGCAGTGTCAGAACAGTGCCAGGAACGGCTGCAAGCGTGTCAGGTGCGGTAAGTTGAACATCGTGGACCTCTGAAACATTGGCAACGATGTTGGCCTTAAGCTCTACAAGGTCACCCACCTCATTGATCATGGAAACGGTCAACTCAGCCATGTAAAACTCATCTGCACTCGCATCGAGTGAAGGGATAATATTGACTCGAACCGAGGATTCGTAGCCAGCAGCGATGATGATGCTTGTTGAAGAATCGAGTTCGAACAAGACATCGTCGTATCCTCCATCGTCAAGTTCGATCGTGAATGTCGTTGGCGCATTTCCTGTATTTTCGATGTTAACGAATGCAGAGAGTTGTTCGAAGGGCGTTATGTCGATGGACTGATTGGTTGGAGTCAGAGAGGCGTTGATGGTTTCACCAACACGTATGTCCATCGTTTGTTGACCAATGTAAGCGCCTGTGTCAAGATCGTAGTACCGAACGGTCAACGGCTGAAGGAGGCCTGATGGAGCAAGTGGATTGGTCTTGACTGTGAGTGTGACCAGAGAGAGGTGTCCTCCGCTTGTGGCTGGATAGTCCTCAAAATCACTGGCTAGGTCAAGAATTGTGCTGCTTGGTCCCGTCGTTGTCAAATTGGCGTACCATCCGCTTGGAAGGTTTTCAACTATTTCGAGACGATATGAGGATCGGTCGTTTCCTGTGTTTCCAAAGGTGAACATGAAATCAGTGTCGACACCAACATCCGCATCGAGAGGGCCTGTTTCAGTGATCTCGCCATTAACCACTTTTGGAACGACGATTGAGAGGTTTTGTTGAAGAACGGGTGCGTAAACGGCGGAGGAGGTGTGGACGCTACCAAGTGTAGGCGTTGTTGTTACCGGTATTCTCACGGTTCCTGCCAGAGGAAGTTGTCCAGATTGGCTTTGGATACCAAGTGAGGCAGGGAACGACTCCCCGAGAGTGAGTCCAGTTGCCTCGCCAGGACTGACCGTTGCATTCCATCGGTCCGCTTCGTTAAATCCACCTGATGTGAGTGCTTCGAAAGTAATCTCACCAACCGTTATGTTGGCATCAATTGTCTCAGCCAAGTCGGAAACGAGGTTGTGGCGAACCTGAACTTCTAGCGCAAGAATCTCATTGACGCCTATCGTGGAACCAGCACTCATAACGTCGCTTTCTGAAAGGACGATAGTGTCGACTGGAAGCCCGGGGTCGACAACGATTGCAGGACGTACCTCAACCTGGCCTGCATCAGTGCTTGGTATGCTACCTGCTTCTGCCTGAGCGATGATGAATACATTGAGACTGTCGCCTGCAGCGTTGTGTTCAGCATCGACCAAAGGAAGTTGAATCGGCGGAATTTCTATGTGAATGAATCCTGATACCGATTCTCCAACCATGAGTTCACCTGTGTTCTCAATGGAAAGATTGTACTCCCAGTTGAGTGCATTCAAGGAGAGTCCTGCGATAAGATTGAAGTTTCCATTTGCGTTTCCTGTGTTTGTGACATTGAAAGCGATGGTATCCGTCTTTCCGGGAAGAACATAGGTCGTATCGTTTGTGATATCGACTGTTGCCTCGAAATATTCTCCTGCCATCACACGCGAAGTGTGCGTAAGACTGTATCCGCTTCCTGAAGATGTTATTGAGAGGGTTATGATGTCCACATCTGAATAGCCCGCATTTTGTGGTACGTTGACCACAACGGACAAGGTCATCGTTTGTCCAGCAGTCAAGGGATCTGTCGAGGCTCCATTCAACGTGGTGATATCTGCCCAACCAAAGGGTCCGCTACTCACACTGATGTCAAAAATGTCGGTTGTCGATCCAACGTTCGATATGATGTAAGTGAGGGTCGTTTGGTCTCCTGGAGCAGTAGTGCGATCTGCAGGACCAATCATCTCTGAGATATAGTCGCTGAACACCGCATCGAATTGTTGGTGCGTATACATGTTGTTCCCAATCGAGCTGTTCACCCAATACACTGCAGAAATATTCCACAAGCCAGTCAACGAAGATGCTGAGAAACCAGCATTGAGGGAGACTTGTCCGGAAGGAGAAAAGATAGAACCTGGCTGGAGTGTTTCAGTGTTCGATGCCTGCCAATATTCATTGGTCGTACCCGT
>CAXQWT010000117.1:0-6397 GCA_964227855.1 Salipiger bermudensis
CGAGATTCCTAGGCGTGACTGGAGTTCAGACGTGTGCTCTTCCGATCTACTCTATCCAAAGATGAACAACGATTGTTTAACATGATTGTTCGTAACTTCATCGCATCATGGTACGGAGAATCCGTGATTGAGAAACAGAAGCGAAGCGCTGATCTCGGTGGCGAGATTTTCATCAAGGAAGCACAACAGTACATTAAACACGGTTGGAGAGAAGTTGTACCTAAGAATCTCAGCCATCCAGAGGGATGGGGTACTATCTCGTCTGATGACCCGCATGCTAGCGTTTCATCCCATGAATGGAGCGAAGAAAAATCCAAGCCTCCTGCGAGAATAAAGGAAGCACGCCTTCTCTCATTGATGGAAAAGGCTGGAAAAGACATCGAGGATGAAGATTTGGCTGAGGCAATGGCAGGGAAAGGCCTTGGAACACCAGCAACAAGAGCAGATACAATCGAAAAGTTGCTTTCTCGCGGTTACATCTCCAGACAACAATCAGGAGCTTTGAATGCAACTCCTCACGGCATTCGAATCATCGAGATTCTACGACGGATTCCAGTTGAATGGATCACTTCTCCCGAATTAACAGGGGAAATGGAATCCGCGTTAACATCCGTCCAACGCGGGGAAATGGAGGCTTCCAAATACATGGATTCCATTGTCAGTCAAACAACAGATTTGGTAATACGCGTTCGTGACCACGACCGAAGTCAATTGTTTGCCAATGATGATTCGATTGGAAAGTGCCCACAATGTGAATCGACAATTGTGGAAACTGCCCTTTCCTACACGTGTGATAAGAATGAAGGAAAAGAAAAAGGGTGCTCGTTTGTATTCTGGAAGGACACCAGTGGACGGTGGTTCGATAGAGAAACAGCTTCTCGGCTACTTGAACACAAAGAATTGTCTGATTTGCACGGTTTCTTCAATCGAAATGGCGAATCTTATGAAACGTCTGTTGTCATATCGAACGAAGGAAAAGTAACCTCTTCCAAGTCTACGGGCAACATTGCAAACGCCACCGATGAGGCAGTTAGTCCATGTCCAAAGTGTGCAGGTACCATTCGAGAGACCGACACACACTATGCATGTGATCAAGAGGACTGTAAATTTGCAGGCGTCGGAAAGGTAATCTGTAAACGAGAAATTCGTATAGATGAAGCGAAAGCCATTCTTGTCGATGGAAAATCACCACTCATTGAAGATTTTATATCTCGTCGAGGCCGTCCATTCCCTGCTTATCTTGTTCTTGAAGGAAACAAGGTTGGGTTTGAGTTTCCCCCAAGAGAAGCCTCAGCCGATGCACGTCGATTTGAAGTGACACCAGGTGTTGTTGCAATCTGTCCAAAACATGGCGCTGAAATTTTTGAAACTGAAACCCATTACAGACCCAAAACAAGCGCTAGTGGTTGTAAAATTGATATCGCACGAGAGATTTCAAAGAGAGAAATTACACGTGAAGAAGCCAAATTGTTGATTGAAAAGGGAGAGATAGGTCCGTTCGATGATTTGATTGCTAAAAAGTCGGGTAACCCATACACAGCCATTCTTTGGCTCAAGAAGAACGAACGTGTTGGTTATCGCTTTGCTAAACGTTAGAGAGAGAAGAAACTTCTTGAAGTTCGGTCCATCGTAAACCAAACATGGACTACGATTATGACGTCATCATCATCGGCGCTGGTCCAGTTGGAGGATACACTGCTCGTCTGCTTTGCGAGCGTGGACTTTCTGTTCTAATGGTTGAGGAACACAATGAAGTTGGCCGCCCATTCCAGTGTGCAGGATTGGTAACACCAAGCGCTATGGATGCTGTTGAAGCATACGATACCGTGGTTGAAGATGTCGACGGGGCCCTCATTCATGGCCCATCTGGCACACTTGTTCCGGTCGGCCGAGAGGGCGAACTGCGAACATATGTCGTCTGCAGAAAACGATTCGATCAAACTGTTGTTCAGCAAGGGCTCGAGGCCGGTTCTGACCTGATGCTTGAATCACAACCCACTTCCGTAGAAGTAGGAGAGAATGGTGTTGAAATCGAAATCGTTAATCAACGAACCAATGAAACAACAAAACTCAGTTCAAAACTCTTAATCGGTTGTGATGGTGCTCACTCTTGGGTTCGTCGTCGGTTCAAAATGGGCCATCCTAAAGAAATGATGGTCGGATTTCAAACAGAAGTAGTTGGATACCAAGGCCAAGACAGATGGCTCGAAATGTACAGTGGTTCTGAAATTGCACCTGGCTTTTTTGCTTGGGTTATTCCATCAGGAAATGGAACACATCGCATCGGCCTGTGGTCGAAAGCAGATCTCCTTGATGGACGTACTGTGCTAGATTGTTACAATGACCTTTTACAACATCCACTTTGGAAAGACCGTTTTGCGAATATCACCGAAACAGCTCGCTACTGTGGCCCTGTTCCTTCTGGAATGATTCGGCGACCATTCAAGAATCGCGTACTCGTCATTGGAGACGCTGCAGGGATGGCTAAACCGACAACCGGTGGGGGATTGGGTCCTGGATTCAAGCAAATTTCATCAATCGCAGAAAGACTGGTCAAACAAGTCAATTTGAATCAATTGACTGAAAAGGACCTGAAATCGGTTACGAAATCATCATGGCCTAAAATGAAGAAAGAACAAGACCGAGCACGAGCGTTACGTGACCTCCTTGTATCTACGAGAACTGATGAGGAACTCGACGAGCATTTTGCAAATTTTGCCAAGCCAGAAGTTATCGCCCTCATCAACCAGATTGGAGATATTGAGAAACCGGTACCGCTAGGGTTAGCTCTGTTGAAGAAAGTTCCTGCTTTCAGAAAACTTGCTTTGCAAGCTGGCGTGAAATTATTGTTCACTTGAGGTGAGTTCATGTCAGCATGGTCTATCCTTCATCGAGTGCGATATCCCCCTTTTGATGATAAAAGATTGAATGCTGAAGCCGCTCCTGTGTTTGAGAAAAGTCTTGCAACAGATTTGGATGACCAAGAAATCCGGCAGCAATTGCCACCATACACGATTCAGAGTGGAGAAGGATGGTTGATTGAACGCGTAATCATAAACGCAAATGGAGAAAAATTTGAGCAATCTACAAATCTCTTAAACGACGATCAACCATTTGTCGAACTAGTTCAACAACAAAGGAGAGGATGGTACATCCTACCAAATCGATTGCATGGATACGCTCGTAATATGATTAATGCAGCCGTAGTTCTTCTATTATCGACATTGGTTTACCTTTTTCTTGTACCCTTGTTGAGTGAGTTCGGTATCCCAAGTTTTGGAACAAAGAGTATGCAAATTGGTTTACTTGATTATCCGATTCTCAGCTTAATTGTTGTTCCCATTTTGCTGCTGCCGATCGTTTTACGTCTTATTGCGAATTTTATTGATTTGAAACGTCAACAAGATTTCTTTCGATCTCCAATCGTACAGCCTGAGGTCAATTTTTCAATGCCCATCATCAGTGGAGAACCACTCGTTGGAACAATACAAATCCCAGAGCACTTGCCAGATTGGAAGTCCATGTCTGTACATTGGCATGTGGGCACGTTGCCTCCCTCTCGTGAAGCCCTCATCGAAATATCAAACACTACCGAAGACTCACAACCTCCAGTTGGTCTATCTACTCCACTCCCACACCATTGGGAAGCAAGTCTCGATGATGGGACCGCAGGTGGAGAAGATTCACCTATCGAAAGACAAGATATACAAGGAGGTGTATTTTTGCGGCCAATGAGATTTTCAGCAGAAGGTGGTTGTTCTACAATTAGCGAAGACGGGACCTTCTCTATTGATCCACCCGAAGATTTGTGGCCAGGAACCGTGAATTCACCGCTTCATCGGGTTCACTGGGAGTTTATTCTCAAAATTAAGCGGAAAAAACAGATGCCTCTTCTTTGGGTATGTCCTGTCAGAGTACAATTCGCAAACGAACTTGTCAAACTTGAGAACCTCGAAATCAAGGATCCTAGAACTGAACAGTTCTACATTGGTGAACGTTAGGTTCATGTTCTTCACGTTCATGTATCGAACATGGCCAAGAAGCCCTTCGTCGCAATGTTGCTGTCTTTATTGATGCTTTCAGGTTGTTTTGGCAATGGCGATACGAACACCACTGCAGATGAAGATGATTCCATCGTCATACCATACAGCATCGAAGCTTCTTGGGATAAGGAATCCGTTTTTGGTGAAATTGGAGAAATTTCAGAATTGAACGTTTTGTTGGAAACAACCGGTGAAGGAACATACGATATGGATTCAAGCATTACACATCCAGAGGTGAGCATTGAATCATCTGATTATAGTATTACGAAAAAGTCAACAAGCATATCAATCGTTCTTTTGCCAATGTTTCCGGGAGTCTACCAAATCGATGTTACGATCACACCTTCAGAAGGTGAATCAATTTTGATGTCGAATACGATTGAAATTCTTGTGCCAGATGAGGGAACAACATCCATCATCGCTCCCCAATTTCTTGTCGTAGAATCATCGATGTTGGTGTTGCAGGGACAAGTACTACATCAAAACACAGAGACGTGTACGGCACATATTGATATCATCGAAGAGGATTATTCAGTAACGAGCAATACACTACCGCTTCAAAGCGATGGACGTTTTTCCTATGTACTGACGGATTTAGATCTACGACTGGAGACGTTTATCGTAACTACAAGTGCCGAATGCGGGGAATACACTCATTCAATTGATTCAAAGAACACTAGCATCATTGTTGAAGAAAATAATGACTTGGACGGCGACGGAATTCTCGATAGCCTAGACCTGTGCCCTGATGGTATTGGTGAGGCAAATGGTTGGGCTTCGAATACGCAGAGCGATGCTGACCAAGATGGTTGTAGAGATTTTGATGAAGATTTGGATGATGATAACGACGGTATTTTGGATTCAAATGATGGCTGCATATCCTCAATCGGTTGGACAAGCACACTCGAAAACGACCGAGATCAGGATGGCTGTCACGACGATACAAACGATGATGATGATGATGGAGATGGAATTTTAGATTTGGATGATTCTTGCTTGGATGGCGAAGTTAACTGGCCTGCGAACCTCTACAACGATTGGGATCAAGACGGATGCAATGACCTACTCGAAGATGATGATGATGACAATGATGGAGAACCTGATGTCACAGATGCTTGTCCAAAGGGTCGTTCAAATTGGCAAGCAGAACGCACAACAATAACAGATTTTGACATGGACGGCTGTTATGATTCAACAGAAGACTTGGATGATGATAACGACAATGTCAATGACGTCAATGCAACAGGTGCAACCTTAGATTTGTGCCCTACTACCCCATTGAATGCACTTGATGTTGACGAATTTGGATGTGCTGCAGTCGAAAGAGACACCGACGGGGATGGCATCAATGATCTTGTCGACGAGTGTGAAGGGACACCAAACGGCCTCGAAGTTAACGCAGTTGGTTGCGCTGACCTTGATAATGACGGAGTCTTTGCAAACGTTGACATTTGTGCAAACAGTCCAGTCAGATGGACTATTGACGTGGATGGATGTGCCATTATCCAAAAACCAGTGCAATGGACATCTGGAACGACAGTGTCTGGTCCAATGGATGTTGTACCAACATTTACTGTACCCACCCTCGATGGGACGTTCACATTCCAAAATAAATGGACAGGAACTGATGTTTACCTGTTCATGTTCAAGTATACAGACAGCAGTGGAAATTCCAATTCTGGTACTTGGTCAACCAATCCAGGTACGTTTATACGAAATTTACCAGACAACACGCATCTTTTCTATGGATCATTTGACTCAAGTTATCACAACGATATTCTTTCCCGAAAAAGCGATGTTGAGGCTCGTTTGAACCCAAGTGAAGAAGAAGAATGGGATGGAAGAATTCACTACATTGACATGGATGCAAGCAACATTCAAGGGGGTTTGGGACAAATGATTTCAAATTTCAACAGTCCTTTCTTCATGGGTATTGATCGTTTCCAGCGAGCACGCGATACAGGATCGATTTATGCATGGGTATCCCAAACCAACGACCCGTTCCATTATACCTATGAACCGCATCAATGGAATGCTGAATTTGAACCCGAGATTCGTATGCAGGATTCAGGTATTGATGTTGTTAGCTTGTACGACTTTGAACGGCATGCGGGGGGTTGGGGTGCAAATCATAATTCTTACAGGAATGCAACGTTCACTTGACCCGAGAACCTCTCATCATACGATACACTCGAGGTTTTCCATGAACATGCTTGTGATGAACGAAGCAACCGATATCAGAAGAGTGATGGAAGTTATGGAGGTTGTCATGAGTGGGATTATCTTGCTCATCTCTACATATGCGATGAGAACAACTCCTCCGTTTGTGGAACGGAATTCATGCGTTGGATTAC
>CAXQWT010000118.1:0-20322 GCA_964227855.1 Salipiger bermudensis
GATGTCTTGGAAGAATGTAATCGCCTCGAAGAGGAGTGTTTGGATGATACCTAGTGTAATGAGAATGACTGAAAAACTCGTTAAAAACAGGATGTATCGCATCGGATCCTTCGCCAATTTTTCAACCAAAGTTGGCTTATCAGAGCCTGATTTATCCTCGGTTTTGGACATGAACATTCCTCATTCAATGGATTCTATACGTTCATGCATGAGCATGTTGAGCAATGATTCAGCAAAGTTGACTCCATAGGCGCATATTCTTCGAATCGATTCAGAGATTTGGAATTCCGAAAACAAACGCTCTGATGATTTACGGCCAGTCCATAACTCGCTCTCATTGTCTTCAATTTCCCGCATTAGACGAACGAGAGAACGCTTAGCATCATGGATGACAGCGACATCTTTGGTATACATATTATGGACGAGCGATTTAAGCAAATTCGCCCATTCTGGGATTGCTCGAAGAGGCAATTCATTGGTTTTCGATTTAATTGTGACACTATTATCTCGTACCAAGATGCCAAGACGAGCTGCGTGGTCGCCCATTCGTTCAAGAATTCGAGCGATGTTGGCGTGTTCAAGGGCAGAAAATCGGTCTGTACCCAAACTACGTTCGATGGCTGGTTTCTTGATGACTGCTGCAACTTGCCGCTCAACGAGCAATCGACGTGCATCAATTTGACGCTCTCTATCTTCAATATCTGCGAGCAGGTCAATATCGTCTCCGTCAAGTACATCAAAACAGTCGGAGACCAAACTGGAGATGAGGATGTACATGCGATTAATCGAAACCTGGAATGTTAATTCAGATGGATCAAGAATCGACAAAATTCGGATTTCCCTGTCTTCGTCTAAACCAATCTCCATACCTCTGGTATCCCTTAGAAAATTTCGAATATCTTTGTGAACCTTACGAGGAATTTTGTTTTTACAAACGATCTTTATTATGTCTGCTCCGGATAAATACGCTCCGATTAGGAGGTCAATCAAACCATCAGACAAATTGCAGCAATCAATGGTTATACTTGATTTCGAAGACTCAGCCTGAAGAGCAGAGATGTGAAGGCCACCAGAATTTAGTTCTTCGATGTATACGACATCTCCTTTTTTCATTTGATTGGATTTAACCCAGTCACGTGGCAGTGAGACAATCATCGTTGAACCCCCCGTAACTTGGAGTTTACGATACTCGCTATCTACCACTCTAACCACCGTATTTACCGACTACAAGGCGGTGTATATCGAGCACCAGCATAGAATATATATTTCTATATAGAAATATAGAGTATTCAATATATCACTTATGTGAATCCTATGTGTTAAGTGGCCTAGCAACGGTCAGGGAGAATGAAGAACATGAACCTAAAGAAGAACGCAAAAAGTTGGACCATTATCCTCACCTTAATGATTGCTAGCCTCGCAGGCTGCTTGGGTGACGGAGATACCGAGAACGAACAAAAAACCATCAACATCGCAGGAAGCAGTACAGTATTCCCAGTTGCGAGCGCTTGGGGACAATCCTACAGTGCACTCAATGCTGATTACACAGTAACTGTTGCAGGTGGAGGATCTGGTGCTGGAGCCTCAAAGGTCTGCAGTACGGATGCTGACTCCGTCAACATTGGTGACATGAGCCGAGGCTGGAAATCATCCGAAGCAAGTGTCGACGCTGACGGCTACACCTACAACTGTGCCAACTCCGATGTCACAGTTACACAACTCATCGTTGCTATCGACGGACTATCCGTTGTTTACAAGAAGGGTGGTGCAGCAGACCAGTGCATCTCCTCAATGGGAGGCATCTCGATGGCACAGCTGCGCTGGGTCTTCACAGACTGGACTGAATCCGAGCTCGAAGGCGACGGACTTGTCATGTCCTCCGTCATTCCAAACTCCGATGATGACGGCGTCCGTGAATGGGCAGATTTGCACAACTCCAGCGCTTGCCCAGATCAGGAAATCAAACTCTGGGGAGCTGACTCCGATTCTGGAACCTACGAATACTTCGGTGAACAAGTGTTCTGTAAGAATTGCTTCGCAGATGCAGATCCAGTCTCAGAAGGATTCGACACAGCTCGTGGCTACCAAAACTCTGCTGATGACAACCAAATCGTCAACGGGCTAACCGGTGATGAGTATGCTATCGGCTACTTTGGTTTCGCATACTACGAAGAGAACGCCAACGAGTTGTCTGTTGCTGCGATTGCCAACAACGACACACACGGTGTTCAAGATGCTGGCAACGCAGTTGCACCAGAGTCAAGCACAGTCGCTGATGGGTCCTATGCACCATTATCACGCTACATCTACATGAACGTGAACAACAAGGACTGGGATCTCGTTCGAGACTTCTTTGAGTATGGATTCTCAGAAGAAGGTATGGACCAAGTTGCTGATGTCGGCTATGTGCCACTTCCATCAGACATGCTTGCCGAGATGAAGGCAAGACTCGGTTGAAACGTTTTCCGTTTTGCTTAAGGGTACGTAAGCTCCGTACGACGTCGTTCAGAGCATCCGCCCCTCATCAGGCTCAGGCCTGGTGAGGGGCCTTTTTTATTCAAATTCCCTCGCTTCGATTGTTTGATAATCTTTGACGAAAATGTTCGCTTTACCTCACCTAGTGAGGGGATGTGTTGAACATGAGTAAAACCAAGAAAACCGAAACGAAGCAAACCGAAGAAAGCCGAACCATGTTGGTAGGATACGTTCGCCGCAGCAATGCTGGCGGAGCGATCAAGTTGTCCATCAACACCGCATCGTTCGCAGACTGTGAAACCTACGAAACAAGCGATGGGGAATCCTACGTTCCTCTGGTTGTTTCCATGGCAGCGCTCCAGCGAGTCATCGCTGGTGAGCGAGCGGTCACAACCGTTTCACAACTCCTCGATTGATTGATAGAGGAGTACGGTGAAGTAAGCAATCATGTACAAAGGTGTACATGTGTCCGAACACTGCTCAATCCAGGTTGAGCAGTGTTCTTTTTTCCATTCAATAACCTGTGTTATAGGGAGTACAACTATATATTCTACATTTTCGAGGTTTTAGTATGGAGGCCGACTTTGGTCACATCCGTGTCGTTGCGGGCATGCCCATGTACAACGAAGAGGAGACCATTGGTACAGTCGTAACCATGGCTCTTCGCTATGTCGATGAAGTCATCTGTATTGATGATGGATCGTCTGATTCTAGTGCCCGAATTGCAGAGGCATGTGGTGCTAAAGTCATCCGTCACCGCAGCAACCAAGGCTACGGCGCTGCACTCAAAACCTTGTTCAAGGAGACTCGCGAGAGTGATGCTGATATTCTTGTTGTCCTTGATTCCGATGGGCAGCACGATACTGCAGATATCCCGAAGCTGATTCAACCTATTATGGATGAAGAAGCAGACTTCACCATTGGTTCTCGATTTGTTGAGGGGGGAGAAGGTAACGACATGCCGGCCTACCGAAGACTTGGAATCAAAGTCATCACTGCTGCGAGTAACTTGACCAGTGACCTTGGCATTAAGGACACACAATCCGGCTTCCGAGCCTTTTCGAGAAAGGCCATCGATCGACTTCGATTTGATTCGGATGGAATGGAGCTTTCACTTGAGATGCTTGAAGATGCCAAGGAGAAGCAACTTATGATTCAAGAGATTCCAACCATTATTCGTTACGATGTACCAAAGGGATCCAACTTCACTGCGATTTCCCATGGATTTACCGTCTTGACATGGGCGCTTCTTTCCCTTTCCCAAAAGAAGCCATTGTTGACCCTCGGAATTCCTGGTCTTGGCCTTCTCGCCACTGGAGCTGCTATGGGCATGAACACTGCGCAAGGATTTACGACACAAATCGATACCGTGCTCGGCCAAGGATTGACTGCTGTTTGGATTGGAGTCCTCGGATTGGCCTTGATTGCAACCGGATTTATTCTCCAAACGGTACGTGGATTCCTGCGTATTCTGTTGGTACGTGAATTTGGCCTTGATTGAGCCCAAGTCGTCGCATTGTTCTTCAATCGAACACGAGTGGTTTAACCATGGCAGGACAACTCTCTGCAATCATCGAGAGTTTTCGCAAGACGGTGGAACCTGCTCGAGAACAGATGGAAAAGTGGCAAGGCGACTTCAATTCTTATGCCCGAAAGCGCACAGAACAATTGTATCGAACCGTCCTTGCATCCCCTGCTGTCTTCGTTTTGTTGCTGATTGTCATTGCAGCATTCCTTGGCCAACGGGGTTTAGATTTCCAATCACAAATTGAAGACGACGTTGAAATCTTTCTCCCAGATGGTGCGGAATCCACAGATTTACTTCTTGAAGTTCGTGAAGAATGGTCAACGGACATTGCCGTGATTTACATCCAAACCGATAATGCTCGATTGGGAGGCGGTTTAGGTGACAACATCACGGACGAAAAAATCCTGCGAGAAATCAGTTGGGTTGAAGGTGATGATGACAACATTGGAGGTTCATTTACGGGCCGAGGAATGGATCATAACAAAGAGGACTATGGTGCAATCGATGGAGTTCTGTGGATTATTTCTCCTGCTCAAATCATGAAAGAAATCAATTCTGCAGATGGTCGATTCAATGAATCGATGTGTGTCCATGGAGTCAACACTCGTTTGCCTGTCGATCTTGATTGTGAGAATCTACCAGGAGGAGGTCGGTATGCAATTCCAGATCAGCAAACCATCGACCAAATCATTCAGAATTCAAGTGGTTCATTTGAAGCCCTGATCAAGGATACGAACGACAATGACCTTTCTGTTGACAGTGATGGTGATGGTGATCCAACCAACGATATGGATGGTGACGGAATTTGGGATACAACGGCTATTATCGTTGGAATGCGCTCTGATGTCCCAGAGCAGTGGGGAGAATTTGACCAACTGTTAGACCATTTTGATGATATCATCGATAATCGCCCAATGGATTCCCAATCCACAAATATGACGGTTACAGGACTGACGAAGACCTTGGAAGATGTATCTGATGCAATCTACGACGACCTTGTTAAGATGATGCCTTATTCGATTCTTTTTACAATCCTCGTTATTTCGTTCTTGCATCGCTCTGCAAAGGTCGTCATCATCACTGGAACTCCAATTCTCCTTGCTCTTGGGGTAACCTTTGGAGCATCGGTCGTTCTCAAATGGACGCTTACTCCGATGATTGTGGCAACCTTCCCGATTTTGATTGGATTGGGTGTGGATTATGCCTTGCACATGGTTAATCGTATCGAAGAGGTGCGGAGAAAGGAAATTGAACGCCTGATTGATGAAAACACGACGCGTAAGCGTCAAGGGAAAGAACTCCTTTCTCAACCAGACCTCTGGGATAAAGAATTCTACATTCGTTGCGTTACCACAATGGCAGGATCGACGGGTGTTGCAGTCTTCCTGTCAGCATTAACTACCATTGTTGGTTTCTCTGTACTTATTGCTCCAAGCATCGTAAACATCGCACCTATTCGCTCTGTTGGACTTACACTTGTTGTTGGAATTCTCTCAACTCTTTTGTTTTCGATTATTCTTGTTCCAGCCCTTGCTTGGATGCTACGCTTCAACAAGCGAACCAATCCTGGCATGTGGAAGAACATCGGAAAAGTTCCAATTCGTTTCTTCGTTGTCATTCTCTTGGTCACATCGAGTGTGACGATGTATGGGATTGCAAATCTAGATGAACTCAATGAGCCGATTACCGGTTCAAGTGAAGCTCCTGAAGGCATTGAATCGCTTGACAAGATTGCGAAATATTCAGAGCAATTTGACAGTGGGCAGACCTCGATGTTTGTCTTTGATGCAACCAGTCGCTTCAACGATAACGAGACCTCAAACATCCGAGATCTACCGGTCATGGATGCAATTGACCGGCTCGAACAACGCATTGATGCCGTTGAGAGCACCAATACGACAAGCATCATCACGTTCTTGAAAGCCGTCCCAGTTAGTATTCAGTTCACGGATAATGTTGTACTCTATGAGGGATCGTTGTGGGATTTGCTTCATGATGAATGCTGGGAAAGCAACGATCCAATCGAATGTAATCTATGGATTGCCTTGGAGGCAAGTGGACCAAGTGGCAGGGAAGGATTGCGAAGAGATATGGTCAATGTAGCGTTTGATACACTCTCGCTTGAAGTTCGTTCTATGCTGTTAAACCAGCAGGAAACAAAGGCCATCATCTATGTTGACCAGCCTTACATGAATCTCAACATTGCATCGGATTTGCGAGACGAGATTGATGAGATACTCTCTGAACCTCCTGAATTGCAGCAGACGCGTACTACAAAATTAACAGGTGGACTCCCTGTTTCACTCGATATTAACGAGGGCATTCACGACACACAATCACGAACGACCATCCTGACGATGCTTATTCTGACCATCGTTCTGGCCATCGTCTTCCGTTCAATACGATTGGGAATTGTAACCATGGTTCCTGTTGCAGTTGTCATCCTTTGGCAACCACTCCTCATGCAAAGTGGGGATGTCAACGTCAACATCTTCACAGCCATGATTGGAACCATCGTTTTCGGAATTGGTGTCGATGATGCGATTCACGTCATGCACCGGATTCAGGAAGAAGGTGAGAATTCGAAAGGAATAGCTCATGCTATCGAAGAGACTGGCCAGACTATTTTTGAGACGACCATCACAACCGTTGCGGGTATTTCAGCAGGATTCCTGGCAGCGTTCCCCGGTTTGGAGAACTTCTTCATGCTGATGTGTTTGCTCATCATCTTTGCATTCGTGACAAGCTCCTTCCTCCTACCAAGTATCCTTGTCGCAGAACATACCGCTCGCGACCTGGTCAAGGGCAGAACAACATTCGGAGAATTCATTCGTGGCGAAGACCCGTGGAGAGACATGTCAGGTGACATGACCATTACCAAAGCATCCGAATTAAAACCGGTTGATGCTGTTCTCGATCAATCATAGATTCGTGCGCGCCACATAGCGGCGGCGAGCAAAGCAACCAATCCCAAAGCAAGGCCGAGGCGAACATCGAACCCGGATGCTTCACTCTCTCCTGTTGATGTTCCAATCGAGTTGTCTGGTGCCTCCTCATCAGCGGGGGCCTCAACATCGAGAACAGTCACTGAACCCGTCATGCCAACCGCCTCATGTGGTTCGCAAAAGAAACTGTACGTTCCAGCAGAGTCGTAATCAAAGACATGACCATAGTCAACAGCACGCTCAGGATCACCCGAATCAAAGACACCATTCTCTTCAACAGAGTTGTGAGGAAGTGCTTGACCACCCCACACAAATCGGAGTGTATCTCCCTCATTGATGGTTAGTGTTGATGGCGTAAATCGGAGGTTGGTACTGTCCACGGTCACAACATGGACTTCAGTTTCCTGCTCCTCGACAAGACTAAGATTACCTTGCAGCAAAAGAAGGGCGATTGATACAAAGATGGCTGCTCGCATGATTGTTAATTACGTCGCAGATATATGAACAACTGTTCTCTTTTGGAGAACAATGTGGAGGGAGTGAGGAGTAAGCCCCTTTTTGTTGCCTTTCGGTGACCGCATTCAACTTAGCATCCTACCTGTCCCTCTGCGTGCCGCATCAACAGGACGATTTGGACTTGCTCCAGTGGGGTTGCTCGTTCCATCGACATTCAGGCAACCTCCGTCTTTCAACATCATTGTACACACCCGGTATCGTATCGTTTCTGTGGCATTGACCTGATCATCTCTGATCTTTCACTTCTGTGAACCACCTGCACTATGGAGAGGGGACTTTCCTCAGAGTCGAACTCTGTCAGCAGTCCTCTCACTCCCTCCACGTGTCTGTCAATCAACTTCCATATGAACCCATCAGATTCATTGGTAAGGGTTCTGACCTACGTCAGCACCTTGTTGTTGGGCACCATACGGGCCTTGGGGAGCTTGTTGTTGAGGCTGTTGTGCGATGGCAGGAAGTGTCTGTTCAACACGCTCCATGCGTTGTGTAACTCGTGGGTTCATTCTCTTCTGAGGTTCTGCTGGACGCAGTCCGAAGACGAGCAGCCCTACCAAGACGAGGCTCAGGACCCCAAGGACACCAAGAACAACAGGATTGACTTCAGAAACGGTTCCCATGAAACCTTCTGTTTCAGCTTCCTTGACTCTCAAGGTTGGTGTTTGCAAGGTTTCAGAACCGAGGATCTGAACTTCTAACCACATGGTTCCAGTTCGTGAAGGAACCCATGTTCCTTCGTAAACGGTAGTCGTTCCTGGAGCGACCTGTAATTGTCGTGCGTCGACTCGGGTTCTAGCGCCATTCGATTCAACCAATTCAAGAACAATTTGTACACTTCCATCTGCATTACCGTTGTTAACGATGGCTGCAGAAATCTCAACGGCTTCATCAACACGAACACTGTCTCCCCCATACTTGACCGATGGCTCTCCCACGAAGGTGAAATCAGGAACACGTTGTTCCAAGTCCCAAATGTGGAACGGTGCATCAACGTCGTTGAAATCTTCAGCAAATGGGTTACCTGCCATGTCTTCACCTGTCACCCAAATTCGCAATTCAAGCGGATCTATTCGATCGGACTCTGAAACGATCGTATCGAGGTCAAGGACCGCAGCAATTGGAATTTGTTCACCATGAGCACGACCACCGAGGAGTTCCATGGACACTTGACCGTCGTACATTGCTGCTACATTGAGACCTAAACCGGCAGGGTGTACGGCATAGTTGAGAATCAGAGAATCTGGATTGAGTTGTTCCAATTCTCGAACGGTAAGTTGCACCTTCAAATCGGACCAATCCGATTCAGGGATAACAGATTGTGCATTTGGACTACGAATCTCCATGAGAATTGGATCTTGCTTGTCAACGAAGATGGTCGTCACTGGCCCTTCGCTCAATCCACGCAACACTGCGCCACTTGGGGGGTTGTACATCGAAAGGAACAATCCATGCTCGCCTGGTTGGTCTGGAACTGTTCGAGCGAAACTGAAGTTACCGAATGTTTCGACAACAGACTCTTGTCCATTGATTCGCATCAAGAGGTCGAGCGATTGTTCGATGGTTCGCATGCTACGGTACCAAACCAATTCACCTCGATATTCCATTGTCGACTCATCCGATGCGTAAGCCCCGACAGGGTTGACTTCGTTCATATCAATGAACAATTTTGATTGAGATTGATCAAGAGCGAGTTCACCACTGTATTGCCAAGAAGCATCGTACAGTGGCGCCACAACCGTTTGGCCAAGTCGGTCGGTTAATTGAACCGAAGGTGTTCGTATGAAACTTGGATCCGGATCGAAGCCCCATTCAATGCTGAAGTTGACAAGGAAGGCTCCTTGCTCTGAAAAGACATCTTCACCGTTGTCAATTGAACATGATTCTACATCGATGTAAACATGGTTGCTGTAGCATTGTTCGTTTTCAGCAAACCAATAGATGACTGCGGAATCGCTTTCTGTTGAACCAAGGTTTAGTTCAATCGATTCAATATCTGAGACGCCGTTCTTGTCCCAGATTGGAATCTGAAGAAGATGTGCTTCACCTGGATGGAGCCAACCGTCACCATGTTGTCCCCAAATCAAGTCGTATTGGGTTCCAAGCGAAGGCGTTCCATCAGAACGAATCTGGATGTTGAAAAGTGGTGTCGACATGCTTCCACCTTCGACCATGATGTTCCCTGCGCCGTCCGCAACCGAGAGCCATCCTTGGACAAATTCACCATCAGGTGCTTGTGATGTATCCATAGTAAGTGTAAACTCACCAATTGTTGCGAGCATGTCTTCAGGCTTCTCGAGAGGAATGATTTGAGCCTCACCCTCATCGATAGAACCATCCATGTTGGTATCATCAATCCATGAACGCCATACCTGAGCCTCGGCATGGTGTGGTAACGAAGGACTGTCTCCGAGAATGAAGTTGATTTCCGTGGAAGGGGATGCATCACGGTGATCGAACGTATCCACGTCCATTCCAATCAACATTGGAGCAATAGAATCCATTGTGAAATTGGCAACGGGATTGACCTCGTATGCGACCCCTTGGCCAGCGACGGGTGTTACTTCAAGTTCCATTTCGAGATTGTTTGCACTGGTTGGTACACTGTAGATAATCGAGGCGACACCGTTGAGAATCAGGCTCGTCGAACCCTTGTCTTGTCCATCGACAAGAAGTCGAACTTGAGCTTGCCCAGTCCGAGGAACAGCATCTCTGACCCCCTCGAAACCGAGGTATGCATTGACAGTAACGAACGTGCCCTGAATCAAAGAGGCTGATGATGCATCGGTCTCCACACCGGATTGGGATGCGATGGTAAATCGCTTGAGAGAAACATCGTTCTCAATTCCATTAGCATGCCCCAACCCGAAAACGTGGTTCAACGGCAAGGTAGGCCCTGTTGGACTCACAAGCATGACGTTGAGCGATGCATAGGGTTCATCGTTCCAACTGACTGGCATCTGGAAGGTGTGGGTAAATTGAATGTAAGAACCTGAACCTACCATTGAGATTTCGCCGCTTGCGTCAATATCGCTCCAGCCGAGGGCATATCCGGATTGTTGACAATTTGCAACGGCAGCCCCTGCCAGAGGCAGAACAACGGTTCCGCAGAGAACCTTCGATTCTCCACTTGGTCCACGCAATGTGAAATCCACACTCCAACCGTTGTTCTTTACATAGGACTCGGCATCCATAACGCCAAGTGGAGACAGATCGAACGTTGAGTTCACCGTAATCCAATCGGTTGAAGGAGTTAAGGTATCAACGGGTGGATTCACAGTAATCGTGATTGGATTGAGTGTTGGTGAAGAGGTCACACTGTTGATGGTAACCTTGATCGAACCTGAGGACATCATTCGAACGGGTATGCGTACTTCTTTCACTCCACCAAGAGCAATGACAGAACTTAGTTCTTGATTGAGGGCTTGAACCAAGGCAGAAGTGGCACCCAAATTGAGATTCAAGGCAGACTCATACGGAGCGAAGATACCGCACATAGTCACATCAGCATTTGATTGTGAAGAGCCGATAGTGATGCTTACGCGAGACATTGGCAACCCAAGAATACCACGATCATCTGCGGCGTTTGAGAGAGCATTATTGAGCGCACCCAATTCATTTTGAGAAAATTCCACATAATATGCAGTTTGGAAATTGTTGAAGCCACGGTTGGTGACATCTGAACCGCCGATCTTGATGTTCATGTACGGTGATTTCATCTCCGATGTGGCAAAGACTGTAAATCCAAATTGTTCAACTCCAGAAAGTGGAAGGAGGACGTCAAAGACACCTGCAGAACTCGGAGAGGTTGTCAATGTCTGACAGGCCTTTCCACTTGCAAGGCGGTTTTGCATTCCGTAACTTCCAGCATCATCGCCATCGTATCCCCAATCGGAAACTCCATCGGCTCCAATATCGAGGCGCAAGCCCATATTTGGTATGGAACGAATGGTTTCAACTGAGAAGGAATCAACTGTGTAAGAGCCACTTGAGGATTGGAATCGGAATTGAACAGTGTGCCCAACCTCGTCCACCGTTGTGTAACCTTCAAGGGGATATGCCTGCCATCCTTGGTCATCGATGTTGGCCTCAAGGATTGGGGAGCCAGTCGCTAGGATTGAAGTCGAAAGTGCACCGAAACCGTTTGATACTCTGTACACCGGTGACGTAATCGATCCGGTCCCTGAAACTGAGCCCGATGATTGGGACCAGGTCGTACCTGCAAGAATCCAATCATGTGTAGCTGGATTCTCACTGAATGTTTCGTTAATTGCACCACTGATTCCAATGCTATGGACCTTCGGACCTCCAGTCGGACCAGTCATCATATGGGTCTTTAATCGAAGCGAAGGTGTTGCCTCCCAATCAATACCACCAAGATCAACGGTCAAATCCGTCATTTCTTGGTACCCAGGCAGAGGCGTTCCCGTTGAAGCATCAATGAGCGACCATTCAAACAACGAACCTGTTGGGATTTCAGCATCGATCACCATCAGCCCATAGGAAGATGATTCACTACCCAAGGCAGCTCCTGGGCCGAACGGTTGCGATGTCCAATTCCCTTCACCACTTGAAATGCCAGATGCTTTTGGTAGAATTTCAACATCGTCAATATTCCACCCTGTGTAGGTTACGCTGCTGTCAGTTGTTCCAAGACCGAAACGGACTTGGAAATTCGAATTTCCAGCGACGTAATTTGAGATTGTAATGGTTTGAGTCGTGTATTGTCCATCGTTGACGGTTCCTGAATTGGTCCAAACGTTAACCCAGTTACCGGCTGGATTCTTGACAGAAACATATGCTCGATCCCAAGTCGAGGATTCAACACCGAGACGCTTTTGAAACTTCAAGTCCCATCCACCTGAACATCCACCACAATTCATGACTGGAGAAGTAGCCCAGTAGGTTGTCGGCATTCCATTTGGATAGTTCCCGTTGTACGTATAAATCGCCTTTGTTCCGCTCGTCACACCATTCGCCTGACCAATGGAAGAATCAAAACCCCAATACCAAACATTGGTTCCCGAAAAGGTCCAAACGTTTGCTCCTTCCATGTCGAAGTTCCAACCCTGAGGTAGAAGTTGGAGAACTGAATTGTTGACATCCATGCCGTCGTAGACGGCTTGTGAATGTCCATAATCAGCAGCTGAGTCAAACATCTTTGCAGCTGAAACGGGTAGAACGCCTTCATCCAGCGAAAGTTCGATTCCAGACAGTGCTTCCCCACTCGGGACACTGATTGAGGTCGCGTCGTTAACTCCGTCTGGATATGAACCAATGCTCACAGTGGTTGTTTGACCAACGGGTGTAGCCTCCGATGATGTCGTAAATTCCAATTCCTTGACAGGACCAACCATCGGACTGAGCAACGAAAAGAGGAGTACTGACAGCAGCAGCGAAACCACGATTCTATTACGCTGAACGCGACCCATGCATCGACGTCAACCTCTCACTCAAAAAGGATTCTTGCGACGACAACTCCCCTTTCGGCCAACAAGCAATATCAACCGTATGAGGTTACATTGGAACATGAACGATGCCGAGTCCCTAAAGAAAATCGCTGGTGAGGCAGCATGTGAGTTTGTCAAAACAGGCATGCGTGTCGGCCTTGGAACGGGTTCTACAGTCAAGTATACCGTCCTAGAACTCGGCCGCCGAATCAAGGAAGAGGGCTTAGAAATCGTTGGCGTTCCTACATCCATTGCCACTCAAAAACTTGCAACGGAGGTTGGCATACCTCTCGTCGAACTTGGTTCCTTGGAAGGATTGGACATCGTTATCGACGGAACCGATGAATTTGATCCACACTTCCAGTTGATTAAAGGCGGAGGTGCTGCTTTGCTTCGGGAAAAGATTGTCGCTCAACAATCTGCTGCCATGGTCGTGGTTGCGGATGACCGAAAACAAGTTGATTGCTTGGGAGCATTTGGCATCCCCATCGAAATCACCCCTTTTGCTTGTGATGTGACCGTTTCCACACTAGCATCGTTGTTGGATTGTGCTGTCGAATTGCGAATGAACGGTGATGTCCTCATGCTCACCGACAATGGAAATTGCATTGCGGATGCTCGTATCGGTCCACGCATCAACGACCCTGTTGAAACCGAAGCAAACATCCTCAATGTTGCCGGAGTTGTACAGGTTGGCCTATTCAACAACATGTGCGATGCAGTTGTTTTAGCCAGTGGAAACGGCGTTCAAACGTTGATGAATCCAGATGGTCGATTGTAGGCGGGCCTGACGGGGTTCGAACCCGCGACCGACGGATTAAGAGTCCGTCGCTCTACCTGACTAAGCTACAGGCCCACGCCTGCCTCCGTCAGGATGTATTTAATCATCTTGGGACAACGTCGTTCCAGCATCGCCTCTCATTGCAGAGAGTGCATCGCCTGGTTGACAGAGGATTGATCGCATGCTCGGCAATGCACGAATGGCATCGATCATGCTCTTGATTTTAGGACCCATTGAGCCCGAGGGGAACTGACCTTCATCGAGATTCTTCTGTGCTTCATCGACACTGAGATGACGGTGTTCGCATTGATTGCTTTGTCCGAAGTTTGTGTAGACTGCAGGAACACCCGTCGAAATGATGAGTGCTTCCGCTTCCAAATCCACTGCAAGGAGAGAAGACAAACGATCCTTGTCAATGACTGCGGGGATACCATTGTACTGGCGTTCATGTTCGACGACTGGAATTCCACCACCACCTCCACAAATGACAACAGCACGTTGTTCAACCAATGTTCGAATGACGTCCAAATCGAGGATGCGTTTTGGAAGCGGACTAGCAACCACGCGCCGAGGTCCATGTACCGTCGTTGCAATATCCCAATCACGTTCCATGACCTCCTCAGCAGATAGAACTGGACCCACTGGTTTTGTGGGTAGTGCAAAGGCATCATCTCGAGCATCAACGAGAACTCGCGTAAGAACCACTGCTGTACGTTCTGGCCGATGTCGATGCTTGAGAATGCTGTTCAGTTGAAGTGAGAGGGTGTGTCCAATCATGCCTTGTGTGGCCGCAACCCATTCATCCATCGAATGAGATGCATCAGAATCCAACGACATCAATTCACCAACTTGGGGCCCATTCCCGTGCGTAAGAACAACCGACCAGCCCGCTTCGAGGAGATCGACCACATCGCTCATGACCTTAGCCAAGACAAGTGCATGGTCCTCTTCGTTATTTGAACCAGGAGGTGCAAGTGCGTTACCTCCAACAGCATAGACTACGATCTTGCTCACGCTATGAATTGGTTCGGGTCCTGTTTGATGCTTTCGCCGATGTGGTTGAACAATTCCACCTTTCTGGTGCCCAACCAACTGGCCAGACTTCAAACATGATATGGGAGAACGTAAACGGGTCAACATGGCCAAAGACATCTGGATTGGTGATGTGCAAAACGGCGATTATGACGGACAAGAGGTTGAACTCAAAGGATGGGTTAAGCGAACACGAGGTTCGAATAAAATCCGTTTCGTTGTCTTGCGTGATTCAACCGGAACCATTCAGTGTGTTGCAAAGCGTGATGTTGTTGGTGACGATGCTTTCGAAGCTATGGCATCAGCATTGATTGAATCCTCCTTGATTGTTCGTGGCACAGTCAACGTCGATGAGCGAAGCGAAGGCGGTCACGAACTTGTCGTATTAGGTGTTGAGATCATTGGGCCGGTTGATCCGGAACGTCCGTTTCCAATCACAGAATCTGCAATGAAAGCCGCAGATGGTGGAGAAACGGAATTCCTTCTCGACAATCGACATCTCTACCTTCGAACAAGTCGAATGACGACCATGCTTAAGATGCGTTCATCGGTCTTTGGAGCAATTCATTCCTATTTCCGAGATCTTGACTTTGTTGAGTATCAAGCACCAAACTTCGTTGCAGGCGCTGTTGAAGGTGGTTCAACCTTGTTTGAAGTGCCATACTTTGGACGAAAAGCCTACTTGACGCAATCGTGGCAACTCTATGCAGAAGCGGCCATGCCTGCATTGGAACGTCTCTACACCATTGCGCCATCTTTCCGTGCTGAAAAATCACGAACACGGCGACACTTGACCGAGTTCTGGCATGCTGAGATGGAAATTGCATGGGCCACCAACGAGGAAGTCATGAACCATGGCGAAGGTGTTGTCCGACACATTGCATCCACATTGCTCGACGAGCGAAGTGAAGAATTGGAATCGCTTGGACGTGATTTGGAACTCGTTGGACGGTACGCAGATTCACCGTTCCCAAGGATGCGCTACGATGAAGCAATTGAAATTCTCCAAGGCAAGGGTGTTGATGTTGAATGGGGTCAAGACCTTGATTACTCAAAGGAAAAGATCCTGACCCAGGACTTCGATGTTCCACACTTCCTGACGCACTATCCAAAGATTGCCAAGCCATTCTATCACCGTGTCGACCCTACTGATGACAAGTATGTATTGTGCCACGATTTACTTGCTCCTGAAGGATACGGAGAGATCATTGGTGGTGGTGAGCGAACTTGGTCTGAACAGGAAATCCTCGCTCGTCTCGAAGAAGAAGGTACACCTAAGGAAGCTTACCAATTCTACATCGACACACGAAGTTACGGAGGTGTCCCTCACGGAGGATTTGGCCTTGGAGTGGACCGAGTATGTTCATGGCTGAGTGGTGCAGATCACATCCGTGAAGTCATACCATTCCCGCGTGACTCCCGTCGAGTAACTCCTTGAGGCGATATAATGCAACCCATCGTTGCACTCGGTTGTGGCCTCGTCGGAGAATACGTCATCCACCGTCTTGCAGATGACGGGCACCCTGTGACAGCAGTGGACATTCGCATTCCACAATCACTGAGAAATCGGCAAGAAATTTCCTCTATAGAGCAAGATGCTAAGCGATATGTTGAATCGCTTCAAGAATCAACTATCATCATCAACATGCTACCCGGACGAATTGGTCATGCAATCCGTGAAATCCTAGTCAAGGGCGGACACCAAATTGTTGATCTTGCATTCACAGAAGAAGACCCACAAACATTGGACGAATTGGCAAAACAATTCGGAGCCACAATGGTTTGGGACATTGGGATCGCCCCGGGCCTATCCAACATGTTGCTTGCAAAAGCTCAACGTGAGTTAGGAACGCTCGATAATGTGAGCATTCATGTTGGAGGAAATCCAACCGAACCTGACGAACATTGGTCCTATATGGCCCCGTTTTCTCCATCTGATGTCATCGAAGAATACACTCGACCGGCACGCGTTGTTCGTGATGGAGAGATCGTTACATTACCTGCACTTGCCGAACGTCATAACATTGAGGTAGAAGGGACAGATGGAATGGATGCGTTCCTAACAGATGGGTTACGAAGTGTCCTAACAACCATCGATGCAACCAATATGGCAGAGTACACTGTTCGTTGGCCTCAACATGTCGACCGATGGTTGGCAGAAGGCGACTCAACTCCCGAAAACGAGCTGCTAACCGCTTGGAAATTCGATGCAAACCGTCCAGAATTCACCTGGATGAAAGTTCGATGTCAAGCTCAAGAATCGATCAAAGAGTGGACTGTTGTCGACTACGGTAAAGATGGAAACGGTTCAATGGCACGTACGACGGGCCTTGTGACCTATGCTCTAGCATCGCTATTCGCAACAAAAGGCCCAGAATATTGCGGACTTCAAAATGGAATTTACTCACCAGAATTGCTCAATGAGTCGACATTAAAGTTCGTTCTTGATGTATTCAAGGAGCATGGTGTGTCCGTTTCATAGCATTGGTTCGTCACAGTGTGGGCAAGGCATCCCTGGAATAAACTCACCCAGAAGAAAGCCGCAGTTCGTGCAAATGCTCGTCAAGAAGTCATCGATGTTGCTCATGCAACGAGTTTCACAAACTCGTATATTATTCTGAAGGTGATTCAGAAGAACCAGTCTTCGATTTGATGAATCTAAACAGAACTCTCGAGAAGATCATAGAAGCAATGAAAATGAGGGCTGTAGCCCACCATGGCGCCTCTGTTGAAGTTGCAAAGAAATAAGCAAACAAGAGGATTCCAAATCCATAGACGGCTCGAAATGCAGAATAGAATAGAAACGATTTGAACAAAGGATTGTTGCGAAGTTTCTGCAACGATGACTCGTCCGTCATTGGTCTTTCCCTCTTGAAGCAAAGAATGTTCGACATGATTCCAAAACTATTGCTAGATCTTTCTGTTCAATGACTTCATTTGCGTAGGGTAGAGGGCGCTCATCCCATGGGTTGAAACAAATTGCATGTGCTGCCTCTTCGAACATACCAATGTCGCCTGCTGAATCACCAACGGCAATTACATGCTTTTCATCAACGTTGAGACGACGACGTAACATTCGAACCAAAGCCCCTTTCCCATCCATCTGCACTTGATATCGCCCATAATCTTGGACGAGTAGGGAACCGTCGGTTTGACCTGAATCCGTGGTCCATCCGTTGGTGAACACATGGAGACGCGTGTCGTACCCATTAGCAAGTTTTGTTGATGTGTGGCGGTCAATGCCACCCCACCTTCGCTGCCACTTCTTCTCGCTTGGAAAAAGACACGAAATGTCTCGAGCAGTTTGTTGTAAGCCACCACTTACTATGGCTATGTGATGGCCATCATCGAGGAGTGATTGAATCAGATGCTGATAATTCTCCATCATCGGCATGCCTTCCATGCAGGCACGTAAATCAGAATCTTTGATTTCAGTTCCATATTGCTCCCTCCAACTGTTCTTGATGAGAGCAATGTCAAGTTTGATCCAATCCCATTCATCAAGCAACCCTTGATTGTATAGGCTGAAAGATTCATCGTTGTTGATGCCAAGACGGTCGTACACAAACTGCCATGTCGAGAGATGATCGACGAGAACACGGTCCATATCTAAACAAACGAGTCCTCGCATTCACTGACCTCCACTAGGGCCATCATATTGGGCTTGTACCTGCTCAACCTGTTTACCCATGATGTATAGAATCAAGGCAATCATCATTGCAAACAGTCCAAACAACGTCATAGCGATGGTTAACAGGGTAACACCGATGGATTCTGTTGAAAGTTCAGTAAACGTATTGACAACACCTCCAGATAGTCGATAGCCCAGAACAAACAGGACAAGTCCTGGAATCCCGAACAAGAACAGGGGGTGTCTTGATTCGATCATCCACATGAACAATTGAGCAAAACGAGATGCTGTTGCAAGAGACTCCCTTTGAGGAAGAGAGGGGAGAGTTGTTGATTGGATGACTCGAACACGCAATTGGTCGGATAAATCGTGAGCTGTTGCCTCCTCTTCTGCAGAGAACAACTCAGCCAAGCCTTGACGACTCACAGAAGCATGTTGGAATTTTGAGGTGCCAAGGAGGCTTTTGCTTGGACGGGTTTCTTCTTCACCCTCGGATGAGACCATACCTACGTAGACATCCCAATTTTCTCGAGAACGGTTGAGATGGAGCGGAAATTCACGAAGCGACCATTGTTTGTTGATGTGAATGAAGAGATAATTCTCTGCTGGCTCGAGGTCTGATTCGTAAAGACAGCGTGACACAGAGAGGATGTCAGCGTGTTCGCATTTGAGCAGTTGGCATCCGACTTCTTCAACAAGAATAGCCGTCTCGTCCTCAGAACCGAGATCGATGAAGACGACATCCTGCGTTGCTTGACGAGCACGAGTGAGGAAGGACACAACCCGCAACTCGATGTTGCGACCTATGCCAACGATGCGCAGAGGGACGTTCGCCACGATTGCTGCTCAACGTCTTGGTTTTCAATTCTCCCTCATGTGTTTGCCTCACAACCCCTTTTTGCTAGGGAGAATTGGAAGAGAATATGATGGGGGAGCATACCATTGGTGTCGTTATCCCAGCACGGAATGAAGAAGCTCACATTGAGCGTGTTTTGGAAACGCTTCCAGAATGCGTCGATCATGCCATTGTGATTGATGATGGATCAAGTGATGCAACCTACGACAAAGCAATCGCTGCCTCATCGCATGCCAAGGTAAAGGTCTTGCAAACGAATGGTCTTGGTGTTGGTGCAGCAATCGACCTTGGCCATCAGCACCTTCTCAAGACAATCAGTCAACCGTTTGTGAGTGTAGTGATGGCTGGTGATGGCCAAATGGACCCCAACGATTTGGCATCGGTTGTGAAACCAATTGTCGAAAATGAAGCAGACCATGTCAAAGGCAATCGGATGACGACTCCTTCTGACATCGAACAAATGCCAAAACGAAGAAGGCGGGCTTCTCAAATCTTGGGCTGGTTGACGACGCTAGCAAGTGGAAGGGAGACCAGTGACCCACAATGTGGATACACTGCGACATCATCCAACTTACTCAGTCAGTGGGATTGGGGAAGATCGTGGCAAGGTTATGGATATCCAAATTATTGGCTCATCCAACTCTCAAGCCAAGCCTGGAGAGTCAAGGACGTACCAGTTAAGGCGGTATATGGGAGTGAAAAATCGGGAATCAAACCGCTTCGCTTCTTCGCATCCGTTGGAGTGATGATGACCATTGAACATCATCGGAGGGCGTTTAAACATCTTCTTCAATCAACATGGATGATGCTTTCTTTCTTGTTCTATATCGCAGGATATGCATCGGTATTCTTTGCAGTTCATCGACCGATTGCTCTCTTAGGACTGCCCATCAGTTGGTGGATGGCACACAGGCTTGACCGCCTTGCTATGCTTCAGTTAAGTGGTGGGCGTACCAAGATTTGAACTTGGGTCCAAGGCTCCCAAAGCCCCGAGTATAGGCCAAACTAACCCATACGCCCTTGAGTTGGGGGACGTGGTTCTCCCTATGAACTTCACTCAAGAAGAACCCACGTTCCATCACGCTGTCGAACGAGCGTTCCATCCAATTCCATC